>CAYWCB010000187.1:2804-4060 GCA_964456615.1 uncultured Eubacteriales bacterium
ATCCGACTGGACCGGAGGGCCGTCGGCCATCATCAACAGAAGGTTCCCCAGACCGCTCCTGAGTGAGACGCTCGACATGCGTGGGTGGCTCGCCAGACAGCTCTCAGCCTACTCGATGCCGGGAATGCATGATCCCGTCGAAGGAGTGTGGTATGTCCATGCACGCTCTGTCCTGGCGACAGTCACTCCACCTGAGGGTCGGCTGGCGGAGCTCAAGTTCGGCCTCGATATCACGCCGCCAAGAGCCATTCCCAGGGCGGACATCCAGTTCACGGACGGACATGGCTCGGTTGTGCCGTTCACGCGTCGCGACCTCCTCTGGAAGAGCGGCCAGGGGAAGACGTATGACGACCTGAGCGGCGACTCCCGATTCGCTGTGTACCTGAATGGGACCAAGAAGCGGACTGCGTGGATCGTGACCTCGTGGCCGCACATGGGCGTGTCAATCGAAGACCTCCCAGCGGGGAAGAACATCATCGGTGTGGCGGCCGTAGATGCCGCCGGCAACGAGGGGCCAATCACGAGTCTCACCAGCTATGTCGACACAGACACTCCGACGATCTCGATCGTCTCTCCCGCGCCTGGCCAGGTCGTCAGGAGCCGTGTCGCGGCGTCGGTGGACGCAACCGACACCGGCGGGATCTCAGGCGTGCGCTACGAGGTCGATGGCACGACCATCGGCGTCAGCACCGTGGCACCCTACTCAATGACCCTCGACCTCTCGGACTTCTCGGACGGGCGCCATGTGCTGAAGGCCGTCGTGACCGACCTATACGGGCGAACCGCGACTGCGATACGGTCGTTCATTCTCGATTCGACCCCGCCGAGGTTGTCTTCCGTCAGCGTCTCACCGACCGACTTCTACCCACTCATCAAGGACGGATACCTGGACCACACGACGGTACGATTCAGGCTGTCTGAGCGCACCCGCGTCCGTCTGGAGGTGAGGGACGCTGTGGGGCGGTTGATCTACTCGACGACGTCGGTGGAGAATCCCGGTATCAAGTCCTTCCGGTGGAGCGGACAGGGCATCGTCCACGACGACTCGAAGCCCTTCCTCGTTGCGAGATACCGCCTGCGCGTTGTGGCCACCGATGCGGCTGGCAACGTCGGAAGAACCCGGCAACACACAGTAGCCGTACGCACGTACCAAATCAGGAGGGTCGCCAGCGACAAGGCGAGAGTGATTCAGCGCTAGCGTCCCCACCTGCTTCACAACGAAGCCGCGGTCCCTTGGGGCCGTGGCTTCGCGTTCG
>CAYWCB010000188.1:0-4057 GCA_964456615.1 uncultured Eubacteriales bacterium
GGGCTCGCGGGCTTTCACCGCCGGTGGGGAATCTCACCCCGCCCTGAAGAAAGTCCCCAGTATGATAGCGCATTTGCGCCGGATGTGGCGTTGTACGATGAGCTGGCAAGGCGGGAAGGCAGGACCTTGACGGGGAGGAAGCGGAGGACGCGATGCGCGCAAGCGGAAAGACCGTGGTCGTGACCGGCGGCGGAAGCGGGATAGGGCGTGAGCTGGTTCTCGAACTCCTGAGGAGGAACGCCCGCGTCGCCGCACTCGACATACGCGAGCCGGGGCTGAAGGAGACGGCCGGCCTCGCCGGCGGGGCAAGCGAGAGGCTCACGACCCACACCGTCGACATCACCGACCGCTCGGCAGTGGAGGTGCTTCCGTCCGCCATCATCGCTGCACACGGAGAGGTCGACGGTCTGATCAACTGCGCGGGCATCATCCAGCCGTTTGTGAGATTCAACGACCTCGGCTACGACGCCATCGAGCGCGTCGTCGATGTGAATCTCTGGGGCACGATCCATACCATCAAGACGTTCTTGCCGCTTCTGCTCGAGCGGCCACAGGCGCACATCCTCAACATCGCGAGCATGGGCGGATTCGTGCCGGTACCCGGGCAGACCATGTACGGCGCGACCAAGGCTGCTGTGATCCTTCTGACCGAGGGTCTGCACTCCGAGCTCGCTGACACGAACGTGCGCGTGACGGTCGCTTTCCCCGGCTCGACTGCCACCAAGATCTCCGAGCACTCCGGCGTCACGGTTCCGGGTGGTGCCAACGCAGAGAAGATGGCGTCCCGCATCAAGTTGACCATGCCGGACGCAGCGGCGCGGATGATCCTCGACGGCATGGAGCAGGACGCCTACCGGGTCATGGCGGGACCGGACGCCAAGATGATGGATCGGCTCTCCCGTCTGTCGCCGCCGCGGGCCGCCACGATCATCTGCAAGCAGATGAGGGAGCTGCTGCCGGCGTAGCCGCGCCGAGCCGACGTCACGCAGAGAGCCGCATCCACGGGAGCCCGTGCGGACCCCCGCGCGGACCCAGGTCCGGGAAGGCGCGTCACGGCGTGGACGTCGCGAAGGGCAGGCCATCCTCGTGGCACAGCAGTTGGACGACCTCCCGACCCGCCGAAGCCGCTCCCGGCAGCCCTCCCGGCGGGTTCGTCCACATGCTGGCCATGTAGAAGCCCTCCAGGCCGGGGACCGACTTCGGAACGAACCGCTCTTTGCGCATGAAGTCGGCATCCGGGATCCACGTCATGTAGACGCCCTGCCAGTTGTCCGTGTACCGCGCCCACGTGAGCGGCGTGGCCACGTCGGTCATCTCGATCTTCGAGGCGAAGCCGGGGGTAGATCGCGTCTATCTCCTTCTTGCAGAACGCGGCGACGCGATCCTTCTCCGCTCGGTAGGCATCGCGATCGCTTGCGAATGGCTCCCAGTACGACCAGTCCGTCGGGAGCATCGAGAGCACGACGGACTTGCCCGGCGGGGCCGTTGAGGGATCGTGACACTGGTTCCTGATGGGGATGTGCGTCCGAAGCCTGCCCGCCACTTCGACCGGCGTCTCGAGCTCGTACCGGATCTCGCTGCAGCGGATCTCGTTGGAGAAGTCCATGTCGACGCCGAAAGCCACCTGAACGAACGGGTCGAACAGCCTCCCGGTGTCCATGAGCTTCTGGTGCACGGGGTCGATATGCTTGCCGTCGAGCATCGAGAAGAGCGTCGAGCGCATGTCGCACGCGGAGATCACGTAGTCCGCGGCGATCTCCTGACCGCTATCGAGCCGCACGCCGACGGCGCGTCCGTCCCGTTCGACTATCTCGGCCACGCGCGAGTGGTACGAGATCGCCCCGCCCAGCCCGAGGAGCCGCTTCTCGAAGGAGCGCGCGAACTCCAGCAATCCGCCCATCACGTATCCCGAGTCTTGGATCATTCCCGGGACCATAAGGAACCCGATCGCCGAGTCTGCGGCCTCTTCGGGATACCCGGCTATGGCCTTGCGTATCGAGGGGTCTTTGAAACGTGGAGCGAGTTCACCGCGCGTCAAATTCCCGGCCTTGGCGAAGCTCCTCAGGTACGGCGCCATCTTCACCATTGCGCGCAGGTTGTCCCAGGTCCCTGCCAGCTCGGGCGCCTTGCCGACCGGCATCGGGAACTCGCCGAGCTTGCGCATCAAGCGGCACATGCCCTTGGCTGCGTCGGCGTCTTGGGGAGACAGCTCGCTGAGGTGAGCTTCGAACCGGTCTATGTCCGAGTACATGTGCACCGCGCGGGCCGGCGGTATCGACCGTGCTCATGAAGATGTCGTAGTAGATGATCTCCTTGCCTTGGACCGCTCCGAGCTCCTCCCAGACAGGGTAGAAGTACGTGCCCGGCCTGGAGGAGGTGAGCCACTCGAGACACCCGTCGATCGTGTAGTCCCCGCGCGTCCAGTCGGTGCACAGGCCGCCCGGCGTGTCCTCATGCTCGAGGACATGTACGTCGTAGCCGTTCATGAGCGCGTAGCACCCCGCCGATAGCCCGGCGATGCCCGCGCCGATGATCACTACACGTTTGCCCATCGCAGCCCCCCACTGCCTGGTGTGTCACTCACCCCGTCGCTGCGCGCCTCCCGACGCTGCGTTCAGTCGAGGTCGAAGCGGTCGAGGTTCATCACTTTGCCCCAGGCCGCCATGAAGTCACGCACGAACTTCTCCTGCGCGTCCTCGCACGCATAGACTTCCGCCAAGGCCCGGAGCTGCGAGTTCGAGCCGAAGATGAGGTCGACGCGGGTTCCCGTCCACTTCATCTTGCCTGTCGCACGATCGCTGCCCTCGAACACCTCGCCATCTCCGGAGACCGCCTTCCATTCTGTGCGCATGTCGAGCAGGTTCACGAAGAAGTCGTTAGTGAGCGTCCCGGGCCGATCGGTGAGGACGCCTTGCTGGGAGTTCTCGAAGTTGCAATCCAGAACTCGCATGCCGCCCACGAGAACGGTCATCTCGGGCGCGGTCAGGGTCAGCAACTGCGCCTTGTCCACGAGCAGCTCTTCGGCCGCGACCGCGTACTTGGCCTTCTGGTAGTTGCGAAAACCGTCCGCGACGGGTTCGAGCACGCCGAAGGAGACCACGTCGGTCTGCTCCTGCGACGCATCCGTGCGTCCCGGCGCAAACGGAACCGTCACGTCGTGGCCAGCGTTCCTGGCGGCCTGTTCGACCGCCGCGCAGCCTCCCAAGACGATCAGGTCCGCTAGCGAGACCCGCTTGCCGTCCGTCTGTGACTCGTTGAACTCCTTCTGGATCCCTTCGAGTGCGTCCAGCACGGTCGCGAGCCGGTTCGGCTCGTTGACCTGCCAGTCCTTCTGCGGCGCGAGCCGGACGCGTGCACCGTTGGCGCCGCCGCGCTTGTCGGAGCCGCGGAACGTGGATGCCGACGCCCAAGCGGTCGAGACCAGTTGAGAGACGGACAGGCCCGATGCCAGGATCTTGCTCTTCAGCACCGCGATGTCCTGCTCGTTGATCAGCTCGTGATCTACGGCGGGTACCGGGTCTTGCCAGATCAACTCCTCTGGCGGGACCTCCGGGCCTAGGTAGCGCGTCCGCGGGCCCATGTCGCGGTGCGTCAGTTTGAACCACGCGCGGGCGAAGGCGTCGGCGAACTCGTCGGGGTTCTCGCTGAAGCGACGCGCGATCGGCTCGTAGATCGGGTCGAAACGCAGCGAGAGGTCCGCAGTGGTCATCATCGGGCGGTGCTTCTTGGAGGGGTCGAAGGCGTCGACGACCATGTCCTCTTCGGCAACGTCCTTCGCCACCCACTGATACGCGTCTGCGGGGCTCTTCACGAGCTCCCACTCGTGCTTGAAGAGCGTCTTGAGATAACCCATGTCCCATGCGGTCGGGTTGGGCTTCCAGGCGCCTTCGAGGCCGCTCGTGATCGCGTCGGCGCCCTTGCCGGTGCCGAAGCTGCTCTTCCAGCCGAGAGCCTGCTCTTCGATGGGTGCTGCCTCGGGTTCGGGACCCACAAGGGCAGCGTCGCCTGCGCCGTGACACTTGCCGAACGTGTGTCCGCCGGCGACGAGGGCGACCGT
>CAYWCB010000189.1:0-4000 GCA_964456615.1 uncultured Eubacteriales bacterium
AGGTCATTGGTTCGAATCCAATCGGGCCCACCAGATCGTCCCCGGTGCCCCGGCGCACGAGCCAGGGCATTCGCACCTTCCGGGGCGGCGTGGCGTGTCTCGTGCTCGGACACGTCGGAGTTGGCGTGGTAGACGCGTGTTGTGCGGCCGATCACGGCCCGAGGGGCCCGAATGACGCTGTGCTCCGCCGGCGACCTTGTGTTTCGGTTGAGAAAGCCCGACGCGCCGGTCTTGGATTGGCAGTTGCGGGTAGACTCGACGTGCTGTTCCTTGACCCCAAGGAGGTATTCGTATGCATCAGACACAGAAGCCGACGAGCTTCCGCCGCGTCGTGTCGGCGCTTCTCTCTGTCGCGCTGGTCGCGAGTGTCACTCCCGCTATCGCAATAGGAGGTCCGCGCGTTGCGCCGACCGGTGGCGTGGCGACGCTCGCATTGACGACCAGCGCTCTGGAAGCCAACGGCGTGGTGCTGACACCGGGTTCGGAGCCGTGGTTTGCGGGTGATGTCGACTCGACGATCACTGCGACGCCGGAGGCGGATGTAGCTACCATTGCTGCCGGCATCAACACGGAGTCGCTCACCGAGACGACGACGAATCCGTTGAGGCTTCCCAAGATCACAGCGGAGGGGACCACGACCATTCGCTTCTATAGCATTGACTACGAGGGCGGCCAAGAGGCGACGAAGACCGTCTACATCAAGGTCGACAAGAGTGGCCCGAACACCACTGCGACGGTCACTCCGTCCTCGTGGACCTCTCAGACCGTGAACGTGACGCTCAACGCGCCCGACCCGTACTCAGGGCTCGACAAGCTGTGGTACCGCGTGGGTGCCGCTGGTTCGGTCGTCGAGACCACGCAGGTGTCGGTAGCGCTAGCGATCAGTGCCGAGGGCACGACGCCGGTGTCCTTCTGGGCACGTGACAAGGCAGGAAACGAAACGGCCACGAAGACAGTTGACGCTCGTATCGACAAGATCGCACCCACGACGACTTCCAACCGCGTGGCCTCGTACGTCAACACGGCGACGATCAACTTCACGGCCACGGACGCCGGTGGCTCCGGCGTCAAGAAGACGTACTACCAGCTGGACAGCAAGCCGGTGATGGTGGGCTCGTCGGTCACCACGACAGAGACCACCCCGACTCCGCACTCGCTCAAGTTCTGGTCCGAGGACAACGCCGGCAACGTCGAGGGCTCGCACACGGTCACCTTCACGGTTGCCGCGGACACCGGGGCGCCGGTCACCACTCTGGTCACGAAGCCCGGACTGGACTTGAACGACTGGCAGTCGAGCGTCGTGACCTTCAGTCTGACCGCAACAGACACTCCGCCCGGTGCGAGCGCCGGCGTGGCGCACACCTACTACCGCTTGGACGGCGGCACAACGGTGACCTACACACCGGGTGCCGTCGTGACAGTCAGCAAGGAGGGCAGCACGCTCCTCGAGTACTGGTCGGTGGATACCGGGGGCGTGAAGGAGACGACCAACACCGCCACGATCAAGGTCGACCGGATCAAGCCGACCTCCAGCCACGATGCGCTCGCGGAGTATCTCGGCTCCTCGAGCATCACCATCGCGGCTGCTGACGGGCTATCCGGGATAGGCACGATGCAGTACTCGCTCAACGGTGGCTCGTGGGTGCCGCTCACCGGTTTCACGCCGGGAGCCGCATCGGTCGTCGTGTCGGTGCCACCAGTCGCGGTGGCTGGGAACCACACCATCCAGTACGTCGTCACCGACCGTGCGGGGAACCGCGAGGACACGCGAACCGTAGGCCCGTTCCACATCACGCGCTCGACACTCGTGGTCTTCACGTCCAAGAGCGCGTGGTTGAGCAACACGTCGAACCCGGCGAAGGTGACCGTCGCAGGCAAGCTGCTCGACGGCGGCACGCCGCTCGCCGGGAAGCAGCTGCTCATCGACTACTCGAGCAGGAGCGATTTCAAGTACAAGATCTCGATCCCCGTGACGACTACTGCGGAGGGCACGTTCGCTCTGAGGCGGAATGTGTGGAATCGGAGCTACTACCGGATCCGCTTCGTTGGCGATGCCGACTACGCGGCTTCGAGCAGCTCGCTTCTCGTGTACGTTCCGCGCGCGGGACTCTCGACGCCGAAGGCCCCGACCATCGTGCGTGCCGGTCGGCGCTTCTGGGTGAGCGGGAGCATCAAGCCGGGACACAAGGGTCGCAGGGTCGTGTTCATACAGCGCTACCAGGTCGCCAGAGGCACGCGCATCTACCGCGGCGGCGTCTGGGCGAGCATCTACCCCAGGGGCGCGACGTGGTCGAACTACCAGGCGAGGCTCGTGCTCAGCCGAGGCACGTGGTACGTCCGCGCCTACGCCCCGTACGACTTCAGCCATCGGCGCACCTACTCGTCGCTGCGCAGGATCGTCGTGCGATAGCGCGGAGACGTTCGCGGGCGGTCGCACACGCGCGAACCGATGGCGGGAACACAAGGAGCGGCGGGCGCAGTCCCGCCGCTCCTTCTTCTCGTGCTCGTAGGCAGCCGGTTCGCGCGGCTGCCTAGGCGATAACTCGCGCCAGCGCCGTCTACCGCCCCCGGCTGATGCGCCCGCTTCGGCGCCCGCCACGGCGGCTCATGACGCCGCCGCTGTAGACGGTGCGCACGACGCGCCTGGCCTCGCGCTCCGGGTTGGGAACGAGCCGGTCGTGCACGTAGTCGAACCCGTCGAGATCCGTGCACTCGAGCACGGAGCCGATCTTCACTTCGATCTCGCGCAGCGTCTCGTGCTCCTCGGGGGCGAGGAGCGAGACTGCCGTGCCGCTCGCCCCGGCGCGTGCGGTGCGGCCGATGCGGTGCACGTACTCCTCGGGGCTATTCGGCATGTCGAAGTTCACGACGTGGCTGATGCCGTCGACGTCGATGCCGCGCGAGACGACGTCGGTGGCGACGAGCACCTCGTAGCGCCCCTGCTTGAAGCCATCGAGCGCCTTCTGGCGCTGTGCCTGAGTCCGGTTGCCGTGGATGGCGGCGCCGCGGATGCCATGCTTGTGCAGCACGCGGGCGACCCGGTCGGCACGATGCTTCGTGCGCGTGAAGACGAGCACGCGCTCCAGCCGGTGCTCGCGGATGAGCTGCACGAGCAGGTCGAGCTTCTGCTGCCCCCCGACGGGATAGACGTGCTGGAGGACACCCTCGACGGTCGTGTTCGCGGGTGCGACCTCGACCCGGGCGGGGTCATCGAGCGTCGAGCCGATGACGCGGAGCACGTCAGAGGACATCGTCGCCGAGAAAAGCAGGTTCTGGCGCTTTGCGGGCAGCAGGCCGACGATGCGCCGGACCTGCGGCCAAAAGCCCATGTCGAGCATACGGTCGGCCTCATCGAGCACGAGCACCTCGATCGCCGAGAGGTCCAGTTCGCCCCTGTCCTTCAGGTCGATCAGCCGACCGGGCGTGCCCACCACGACATCGACGCCTCGGCGAAGCGCCTGGAGCTGGGGCTCGTAGCCGACGCCGCCGTAGACGACGGCGATCCGGTGCCTCGTGTACCGCGAGGCCTGCGACGCTACGTCCTCGATCTGCAGCGCCAGTTCGCGCGTGGGGGTGATGACGAGCGCACGGGCGGGACCGGGGGCGGCGGCGATGCGCTGTAGCAGCGGCAGAACGAACGCGACCGTCTTGCCGGTGCCGGTCTGCGCGCATCCGACCACGTCGCGGCCCTCGAGTGCGTGCGGGATCGCCTCGCGTTGGATGGGGGTGGGCGTCGCGTAGCCCATGGATTCCACGGCCTTGAGCAGGCGTGGGTCGAGACCCAGGTTGTCGAAGCTCAAGAAGAAGCTCCTTCCTCGTGCGCCTCATCGGTCGCACTGCGTGGCAGACGCAGTCATCCGACGGTCACGAGGGGAGCGAGCGCGCCGATGCGCGCGGGAAGCTCGCCGAGAGAAACGAGGGAGAACCGAGTCTTGGGGGTAGCGCCACGGGGTGGCGCGTGTGTCGGAGAGGCAGTATAGCGCCTGACGTGCCAGAAGGC
>CAYWCB010000190.1:0-3975 GCA_964456615.1 uncultured Eubacteriales bacterium
GGAGCGCGGGTTCGACGCGATACAGGCGGTCGCCAAGTTCGCGGCGAACGGCAAGGCGCTCGGCGAAGGCGAAGCCGACGGATTCGTCCAGATCATCGCCGAGAAGGGAAGCGGCAGGATCCTCGGCTGCCAGATCGTCGGGCCGCATGCGGTGGAGATCGTCCACGAGGTGGCCGTCAGCATGCGACACGACGTGTCGGTGCGGCAGCTCGCGCACACCATCCACGCCCACCCCGCCGTCTCCGAGGTCATCAAGCACGCGGCGATCGACGCGGCGGGCAAGGTCTAGCGAGAGCCGACGGTGAGAGAGCCGAGCGGCCGGCCCGGAGGCGAGTCGAGCAGTCCCGCTGCTCCCTGCGAGCACGGGCCCGCCAACGCCGCCCGACTTCCACGCTGGCTGCACCGCCCCCCGATGTCGCCCGGCCGGGCAGCGGCCGTGGAGGCCCTGCTCGGCGAGATGAGGCTCAACACGGTCTGCCGCTCGGCGAAGTGCCCGAACAGGGGAGAGTGCTACGCCTCGGGGACCGCGACCTTCCTGATCGCAGGGAACACCTGTACGCGGGGTTGTCGGTTCTGTGCGGTGGAGACACGGACGCCCGAGCCGCTCGACCCCGACGAGCCGCTCCGGGTGGCCGAGGCCGCATCGCGCATGCGGCTCGACCACGTGGTCATCACGATGGTCACCCGCGACGATGTCGAGGACGGTGCGGTGGCTCACCTCGCGGCAACCGTCGAAGCGGTCCGCGCCGAGCTGCCGGATGCGACGGTCGAGGTGCTCACCAGCGATTTCGGCGGACGGATGGCGAGCGTGGACGTCGTCGCCGCGACCCGCCCCGACGTCTTCAACCACAACCTCGAGACGGTGCGGCGTCTCTATCGAGAGGTCCGCCCCGGCGCCGACTACGAGCGCAGCCTCGAGGTGCTCCAGCGCGCGGCGTCCTTCGGCATCGCGGCCAAGTCCGGACTCATGCTCGGTCTGGGGGAGACGCTAGAGGAGGTCGAGGAGGGCATGCGAGACCTGCGCGCGGCGGGCGTCTCGATGCTCACCCTCGGGCAGTACCTCCGGCCGAGCCCGTCGCACCTGCCCGTGTCGGAGTTCGTCGCGCCCGAGGTCTTCGACGGGCTGGAGCGTACGGCCCGGCGCGCGGGCTTCGCTGCTGTGGTGTCCGCCCCGCACGTGCGCTCGAGCTATCACGCACGCGAGCTGGTGGAAGGGGGCGCGAGCGCTCCGGGCCCGTGAACGTAGTGCCTACCCGCGCCGGCGTCTAGATATGGTCCCCGCGGTAGACGATCGGTTCGCCCGCCCGGTTCTTGCCCTCGCGCTTGGCCGCGTACAGGCTCCGGTCCGCCGCGGCCAGCAGGCCCTCAATCATCCGTGACGTGCGGCGACCGTCGTTCGAGAAGGGGGCGTCGGATCTCGCGGTACCCATTCCTTGGCCGCGAGGCTGCTCCGCGCTCGTGACCGCCGCCCCCGCGCTCACGCACAGTGGCACGGAGTTCCCGTCGTCGTCGAGCACCGATGCCTCGCACGACGCATCGACGATCCGCGTCATCAGGTCGCCGAGCTCCTGCCCGCCCGTCTCCGGCGCGACGATCGCGAACTCGTCGCCGCCGTAGCGGACGACGATGTCGGAGCCGCGGACCGAGCGCTTCAGGCAGCGGGCGATCTCTCTGAGAGCGCGATCTCCCGTGGCGTGACCGTAGGAGTCGTTGATCGCTCGGAAATCGTCGACATCGACGAGGACGACCGACACGGGACGCCCGTATCGGTCGGCCCACGCGAGCCAATGGCGGAGATGGTCGATCATGCCGCGCCGGTTGTACAGTCCCGTGAGCGGGTCTCTCATCGCGTGCATGCTGAGCGCGATATTGTCGCTCCACGTCCGCCGAAGGACGCGGGTCAGGAAGCGCGCAAGGTCGCCCTGTTCGGAGCCCTGCTCGATCACGTTCACGAGTCGGTCGACATGGCGACCGTACGCGTCCCGGCGGGAGCGCGCGCCCCCGGGATCGGTGACCTGGGCGAGTTCGTAGACGGCCGGGTCGAGCATGCACAGTTCGATGTGCGCGGCGGCCTCGAGCATGCGCGACGTACTGAGTCCCTCGTAGGAGGCGGGAAGCGACGCGGGGAGCTCCTCGGCCATGCAGCGCAGGTTCATGACGAGGTCTTCGCTGTCGCTTACGATGTCGGGGATGAGGCCCTTGTCCCAGGCGTCTCGCAGGTCCTGCCACCACCTGACATGCGCGCGCCCGTCATCGGCCATGAGCTCGAAGGCGTTCGCGACGTCGGCATCGGGACATGCCTTGGCCATGTCGCTGTAGGCGGCTTGTGCAAGGGAATCGAGCCGTATGCACAGCTCCAGCACTTCCGGCATGGCCACGCGGATCACCCCCAATGCTTCCCCTTGATTCTAGACCACCTTCCTGCACGAACGCACCTGAGACCCGCCGATGGAGCGCTCGCGCGCTCGCGCCTTCGACCGCGACGGTACGAGCCATCCGGGAGAGGCCGGCTCTTCCTTGCCTTGTCATGTGACGGCGGGGAAGATAGCCGTATGACCTTCGAACCCCGCACATACCGCCGCGCGGTCGATCCGGAGGGCCTCGCCTGCTTCGAGGTCGTCGTCAAGGAGACGGACATCCTCGTGTGCGCGGAGCGCGACCTGAAGGACCTCGCCGAGGACCTGGTGCATCGCGCGCGCTGGGACCTGGAGTCCTACATCGCTGCTCATCCGCGTTTCGCGGAGAGCTACGCCCCAGTGGAGGTCGAGGATGATGCGCCCGCGATCGTGCAGCAGATGGCCCGCTCGGCGAGCCGGGCACAGGTAGGCCCGATGGCGGCTGTCGCCGGAGCGATCGCGGAGTGCGTGGCGCGTGGCCTGTCGAAGCAGTCGCCCAACGTGATCGTCGAGAACGGGGGCGACATCTACGTCATGGGAGATAGGGAGCGCACCGTTGCGCTGTGGGCGGGGCGGCCGGGAATCGACCTCATCGGGCTGCGGATCCCGCCGGGGATCCAGCCGGTCGCTGTGTGCACGTCGTCGGCCACGATAGGCCCGTCCGTTTCGTTCGGCTCCGCCGAGGCGGCTACGGCGCTGGCGCACGATGGAGCGCTCGCGGATGCGGTCGCGACCGCGCTCGCCAACTCGGTCCATGACTCGGAGGACATCCCAAAGGCCATCGAGGCCGCCAAGCTTGTGCCGGGCATCTTCGGCGTGCTGGTGAGTGCGAACGGGCATGTAGGAGCGTGGGGAAGCGTCCACCTCGTGCCGCTCGAGAAGTCCGTTCAGTGAGCCACGGCCGTCGCCATACGCGGCTGCGGGAGGCGCCGGTCTGCGACGCCGCGCACGGAGGCGCGCTCGGCCGTCCGAATCGGATCCGGGAGAAGGAAGCGAATGGATAGCATAGACGAGCTGGACATGTACGAAGCCGAGAAGCGGCTGAAGCTCTACAACGAGTACCAGGATGCGACGCGCGTCTTCGCGTACTACGTGGAGACCGAGCTCCGTGCATATCTGGCGAACGAGGTCGAGGTGGAGCCGGTGCCGGCGGCGGGCGGCACGTACTTCAAGGTCACGCTCACCGACGTCTGGATCTACGAGGCCGAGCGGCCGCACCGCTTCGTGCCCGAGGTCGTCATCTACGAGGTCGGACCGGTGCACGTCCAGAAGCTCCGCGGCGAGGAGTCGTAGGCGGCGCATGACGTCACGTACCGAACGCGACGCTGCTGAGGCCCGTGCAAAGGCGCTCAGGCGAGAGATCGAGCACCACAACTACGCGTACTACGTCCTCGACGCGCCGGAGATCTCCGATGCCGCCTACGACGCGCTCGTGCGAGAGGCGGATCGCGGCTTCGACCATGTCGAGGCCTGGGTGTTCGACCTCGACAACACGCTCTATCCCGCCGACTGCAACCTGTTCGCCCAGATCGACCGGCGCATGGGCGAGTTCATCGCGCAAGAGCTCGGTCTCACGCTC
>CAYWCB010000191.1:0-1124 GCA_964456615.1 uncultured Eubacteriales bacterium
CAAGCACGAGAACAAGGTCGGGTATGGCCTCAACGCCGCGACCGGCGAGTACGGCGACCTGGCCAAGATGGGCATCATTGACCCGGTAAAGGTCACGCGCTCGGCGCTCCAGAACGCGGCGTCGATCGGCGCGCTCATCCTGATCACCGAGACCACCATCGCGGAGATCCCGGAGAAGGAGAACGCCGCCGCTGCTGCCGCCATGGGCGGCATGGGCGGGATGATGTAGGACCGCGTCGTCGCGACAACCCGCGACAGGACGTAGGCAACGTTCAGGGCCCCGGCCGCCTCGGCCGGGGCCCGTTCTGTGGCGAGGGATGTCGTCGGGTTCCTAGGCGTCGAACGGAGCAGTCGAGCATTCCGGCAGTCGCGCCGAACAGGCTGCGGGGCGATCGGTTGGGCCGCGCTGCCGCTCATGCTCGTCGGCGGATCCAGAGGCGTCACGCCGTCAGCGGCACGCTTTCGCTGACGAGTCCGACGAAAAGGTCCACAAGCTCGGGGTCGAAATGGCCTCCGGCCTCGGAGCGGATGTACTCGAGTGCCTTCTCCTCGGACCAGGCCTCGCGGTACGGGCGGTCGGAGCGGAGTGCATCCCAAACGTCTACGATCGCGAACAGGCGCGCCGCAAGCGGAATCTGGGTACCGACCAGCCCGTCTGGGTATCCGCTCCCGTCCCACTTCTCGTGGTGGCGAAGGGGGATGTCGAGCGCGGGTCGCAGGTACTCGATGTGAGAAAGGATGTCCAGCGCGTATCGCGGGTGATTGCGCATGATCGCCCATTCCTCTTCGTTTAGCTTCCCGGTCTTTGACAGGATCGCGTCGGGGACGCCCATCTTGCCGATGTCGTGGAGGAGGGCCCCGCGTCGGATGTGGACAAGGTCCGACTCGGCCAGTCCCTTCCTTCGTGCGAGATCCAGGGTCATCTCAGACACTCGTACGCTGTGGCCTTCGGTCTCCCTGTCGCGAAGGTCGAGGGCGCGGGACCAGCCCTCGATCGAATCGTTGTAGGCGAGCACAAGGTCGAGATGGGAACGGCGCAAGTCCTCCAGCGCCGCATGTGTCTCCACGGCCATCGCTGCTTGTCCCGCGAGTGCCTCGAAGAACCGGAGCCAATCCTCATCCGG
>CAYWCB010000191.1:1136-2920 GCA_964456615.1 uncultured Eubacteriales bacterium
AGGCGACACTGAGAACGCCAAGGATGCGCCCGCGTGAGATCAGCGGGGCGGCACAGAGCGTCTGGAATCCCTCGGATGCGAGCATGGAGCGAACCGAGTCATCCATCCGGTCTGAGGTCGGGTCAGACGTGATGACCGTGCGTTCTTCGACGACGGCTCTGCACACTCCGCTCGTTCCCGGCACCACGGACTCGCTCCACAGATCTCCCACTTTCGTCGTGAATCCTGCGCTAGCGAGCATCGTCAACGTGAGTGCCTCCGAATCGAACAGGTGGATGGCGGCTGCGTCCACCCTCAGCCGCGCTCGCGTTTCCTCCAACACGACCTTCGCCGCGAGTTGGATGTCCGTCGCGCCGAGAATCGCTACGTCTATCGCGCGAAGAGACTCGAGACGGCGGACTTGCCGGGCGAGGCTCTCCTCGGCGTCCTTGCGCTCGGTGTTGTCGATGGAGAGCACGAAGATGCCGTCTTGGACGGGCTGGATGCTCAGATCGAACCACGCGGTGTCGCCGTCAGGGTAGGTGAACTCGTTCTCGATCCTCGCGGGAACGCGCTGCTCCATGCAGCGGTGGAGGTCCTCGAAGAGCGGGGTCTTCTCGATACCGGGATACACTTCCATCATCGTGTGCCCCAGGAGCTCGTCGCGCATCTTGTGCCCATGCGCGGCCGCGGTGGCGTTCACATACTGATATCGCCAGTCGAAGCCGATGATCTGGCACCCCTCGAGCATGTTGTCGAGGGTATCGACGTAGCGCTTGCTCGCCGCGGCAAGCTCGGTCGTGCGTTGCTGGACACGGTCGTCGAGTTCCGCGTTGAGCTGCTCAAGTGCCTTCTCTGAGAGTCGCCGCCGTCTGACCTCGAGGTTCACCAGGAAGAAGGCCAGGACGACGAGCAGGCTTCCGAGCACCCCGCCCGTGCCGCCGGCGATCATGGCGCGTCTCGCGCTGAGCGTGTCGGCCCTCGATCGCTCGGCTAGGATTCCTTTCTCCTCGGTGCGGATAGCGGCGGTCAGAACTCGGATGTCGTCCATGAGTCGCTGCCCGCGGCCGGACATGACGACTGCTTGCGCCGCATCGAAGCCCGAGGTCCTCCGCAACCGGACCGCCTCTTGGACGAAGTCGAGCTTCGCCTCGACCAGCTCCTCGACGCGTTCGAAGCGGCGCTGCTGATCTGGCGAGCAGTCGCTGATCAACTGCCTCAGTCTCCGCTGGTGGCCGGCGAGCCCATCGCTTGCGAGAGCGGCGGTCAGCGGTTCCAGGTACTGGTCATCGCCCGTGATCACGAATCCGCGCTGGGCGGTCTCGGCATCGGCAAGGAGTGCCTCTATCATCCCGAGTTCATTGAGTACGCCCAGGGTGTGTTCCACGTGTTCGCGGCTCGCAATGCTGGTTTGCGCGTTCGCGACCGCGAACCACGCCACCGCCGCCAGCAGCAAGAGGCCGAAGCCGAAGACACAGAGTGGCCAGCAGCGGAGCATTCGCCTCACGTCGGCTCCCAGCGCATGGTGGGGATGCGTTTCCGGCTCCGCGGGCGCTCCGGCCGCAGAACGACGATGTCTGCCACGTTCTTGATGGCGCACAGTAGTCACGGGCGAACCCCCTTCGAGTTCACCTCGTTTCTATCGACCTCCGAGCCGGGGTTCTTGAGCGAAGAGGCTGCACCGGAGAGTCGCACGGAGGATGCGTCGCACGGCAGTTTGGCGTGCGCGAGTAGCGATGCAGTGGATCCAGGATCACACGAGCGCACATCCTGCGGAGCGTGACAAGAACCCGCCACGGCCCCCT
>CAYWCB010000191.1:2930-3961 GCA_964456615.1 uncultured Eubacteriales bacterium
CCGGGTCAGCGGTGGCTCGTGCGCACGCGCTTCTTGGAGGACTTCTTGGGCGGCTTCGGGCAGCCCTGGGTGTGGCCGAGGTCGAACGGGCCGGTGAGCTTGCCCGAGGGGGCGACCACGACGAGCGACGCCGTGCGAGCGTCCTCGACAACGAGCACCTTGCCCTTCCTTAGCTTCCACGTGCGTGACATCGCTCTCGCCTCCCGCGCGAAGTCCTCCTGTGACGTGCTCCTACCCGAAGCGGTGCTACTCGCAACATCGGCAACCACCCCGGCCCCACGCGATCGCGCTCGATCGCGTGGGGTACCCTAGAGCGCCCCGACCACGAACGTTGCCCCCAGGTACAGGAGGAAACACGCGAGCACTGCCATGACCCCCCGGTAGACGCGACCGGACAGGAGGTGCCGTCCCGCCGAGACCGTGAAGATGACGGCCCCGTACCACGCGAGGTCGGCGATCTCGTGACCGATGAAGAACGCCACCACGCCGATCGGACCGAACTCGAGTCCCTTCATGGCGAGCGTGATGCCGATGGTCGCCCACCACAGCGTCCAGTAGGGGTTGGACAACGACACGATGGCGCCGTGCGCGACGGGTCCGAGGCGCGAGGGGTTCTCGGCGGTCTTGAGGTCTGCCGAGATGGTGCCCTTCGCCGCTCCCCAGAGCAGGGAGCCGCCCATCCACAGGAGCACGACGCCGCCGATGATGCTCATGACCGCGGTGACGTTCGGGAGCTTCAGCACGGATGCCAGCCCGAACGCGAAACCGATGAGCAGCGCAGCCTCCAGCAAAGCGTGGCCCACGAGCATGAGCATCGCGGCGAGCCGCCCCTCTCGAAGCGTGCGCGCGATGGTGACGGTGAGGTAGGGGCCCGGCGACATTGCCCCCGAGAGGCCGATCACGAAGGCCGCGAGACAGAGCTGCAGCGGCGAGTCGATGGGTCCCCCGTTCACGGCAGGTGTGCCGGTCCGGTGGCAGCGCGGCCAGCGATCACGCGTTCGTATTCGACGAGCAGTCGCCCACCCGTGACG
>CAYWCB010000192.1:0-3906 GCA_964456615.1 uncultured Eubacteriales bacterium
AGAACGCCATCCAGCATGGCATGCGCGCCGAGGCGCCCCTGCACATCCGGCTCGAATCGGACGTCACGGACGGCAAGATACGTATCCTGGTGCGTGACGACGGCCGGGGCATGTCGGCCGACACGCTGGAGCGCGTGCTGGAGCCCGGGTTCGGGACCGGGCTTGGAATCGCGCTCAAGAACGTGGACGATAGGCTGAGGGGGCACTTCGGCCCGGACAGCGGCATCCGGGTCGACAGCGAAGTAGGCCAGGGGACGACGGTCTCTCTCGTGTTCGCACGGCCCGCCGAGGCTGCCTAGCAGGTAGGGAGGCGTGATGCTTAAGGCGCTCGTGGTCGACGATGAGGCACCCGCCCGCTCGGAGCTGCGCTTCCTTCTCGACGAGGCGGGTGGGGTCGAGGTCGTCGGCGAGGCCTCCACCGCCGTGGAGGCGCTGCAGCTCATCAAGGCGATCCCATACGACGCCATTTTCCTGGACATCGACATGCCGGGGCTCTCGGGCATGGAGTTCGCCGAGGTGCTGGCGGGACTGCCGAAGCCTCCGGCCGTCGTCTTCGTGACCGCGCACAGCGAGCACGCGCTGGAGGCGTTCGAGGTGGCCGCAGTCGACTACCTCGTCAAGCCTGTCGAAGTGGAGCGGCTCAAGGTGGCGATCGGACGGCTCACGACTCCGGAGCCGGGGGGCGAGCGCGTCGAGCGGATCCCAGTCGAGAAGGCGGGCCGCAAGATCCTCGTCGGCGTGGACGAGATCCTCTATGTGATGGCGAGGGACGACTATTCGTACATCTTCACAGACACGGAGCGGTACCTGTCCACGATCTCGCTCGCCCAACTCGAAGCCAGACTACAGGCGAGCGGCTTCTACCGAGTTCATCGCCGCTATCTCGTGAATCTCGAACGGGTCCAGGAGGTCGTGCCGATGTATGGCGGGACGCTCCTTCTCACGCTGCGTGACTCGGCGCGCACGCAGATCCCCGTCTCGCGCCGGAGGGTACCCTCGCTCAAGAAGGCGCTCGGACTCTAGGTTGGCTCCAGGCGACCAGCCGAAGGTGCTCGTGGGCGTCATTTCGGACACGCACGGTTCTCTCGACCCCCGCGTCGCGGACGTCTTCGCCGGCGTAGACCGGATCGTCCACGCGGGCGACATCGGTTCGGCCGGGGTCCTGATCGAACTCGAGACGATCGCTCCGGTGACCGCTGTATTGGGGAACACCGACCGAGAGATACCAGGCTACCGGCTGCCCCGCACTGCCCGGCTTGGGCTTGGGGACGTGGTGATCGAGGTCGCGCACGACGTCCGCGCCGTCGTCGTCTCACCTGAGCCGAAAAGAACCGTCGTCGCGATCAGCGGTCACACGCACGTGCCGTCGGTGACCGCCGTCGACGGGGTCCTGCACGTCAATCCTGGAGCGGCGAACCGTAGCAGGCTGCCCGATGCGCAGAGGACGGTCGCGCTCCTCGAGATCACCGGAAGCCGCGCTTCGGCGCGGATCGTACACCTGTAGACGTTCGTAGGGCGTCCTACCTGCGGTTCTCCGACCGCCGTTCGGCGACCCGTCTCGTCCGTTCACCGGACGGATTGCGCCGTCGGCCGGTCGCTCGTCGCCTCGTTTCCGCACTACACCTACCGTGCTTCTGGCGGGCATCGGTGCCCGTGCACGCCCGGACAGGGAGGTGAAGGGGATGAAGGTTTGCGTCAAGGGCGCCGCCGAGGAGGTCAAGCTCGGCGACATCGAAGAGGTCTGTCACGACATCGACAGAATCCTCCTACCCACTGACGGTTCTGCGCCTGCAACTGCTGCCACGGAGTACGCGGTCATTCTCGCGAAGACGTTCAACGCGAAGATCAAGGCGATCTTCGTGGACACGGGCCAGGAAGCTCTGGAATACCCCGAAGAGGTCATGAGCGAGGACGTCTACGAGGGCGTCCATCCGTCGGTCAAGGGCCTCGTCCTCGCAAAGACGATGTGCGACCGCAACGGCGTCGAATGCGAGGTCGAGGTGGTCCAGGGCGGCATCGCCAAGCGCATCGTCCGCGTCGCCGAGGAGTGGGACGCGGACCTCATCGTCATGGGGGACACCGGCTTCACGGGCCTGAAGCGCATCGCGCTCGGCAGCGTCGCCGAGACCGTCGTGAAGGGCTCGCACATCGCGGTCATGGTCGTGAAGGCGGACTGAGGCCGTTCGCTCGATCCATCGTCTTGTCGTTAGCCGCGTGCCCGCGAGGAAGCGCGACGCACATTCGAGCAGAGTACGGAGGTGTTGGACATGGCGGATAGCACGGAAACGGGAGCAGCCCCGGCAGGGAGTTCCCGCTCCGGAGCGATGCTGCAATACGGCGACCACATCGACACGATCGAGACGGTCGATATGGTCTTCCGTGAGCAGCGTAAGCTGAGTTTCACGTACGGCGCGGTCTTCTTCGCCGTCACGCTCCTCATCCCGGCGTTGTCGATCTGGGCCGAGGGCTGGTACGCGAAGCCCGTTTGGGGCGGCTTCACCTGGAACTACATCGTCGTTTCGCTTCTCTACTACGTCTTCCTCTGGGTCATGGCGTGGACCTACTCGAGGAGGGCGGACAAGCTCGACGAGAAGCTCATGACCCTCGCCGATAAGGCCGAGGCCAAGATCAAGCGACAGGGGGCGTGAAATGAACACTGTCGCGATCGTCCTGGTCATCATCCTCGTTTCGTTCACCATCGGGCTGTCGATCTTCTCTCGGCGGTTCACCCGCACCACCGCCGACTTTTACCTCGCCGGCCGCAAGGTCGGCTCGTTCGCGAATGCGTCGGCGATCTCGGGTGACTACCTGTCCGCGGCGTCCTTCCTGGGCGTCGCAGGAGCCGTGTACGCGTCGGGTCTTGACGGCGTGTGGTATGCGGCCGGCTTCGCGGGTGGGTTCATGGTCGTGGTGCTCTTCATCGCATCGGCCCTTCGCCGCTTCGGCGAGTACACGGTGGCCGACTTCGCATACGGACGGTTCGGCACCAGCCGCATGCGACTGCTATCGGTACTTGCGGTTCTTCTGGTATCGCTCTTCTACATGGCCCCACAGATGTACGGCGCCGGCACGACGTGGAAGATCCTCGTGGGCCGTGGGATCTTCCCGGCCGATGCGAACGGGCTGTTCCTCGGAGTCGAGCCCATCTACCTGACCGGCGTCACGGTCGTCGTGGCGGTCATGATGTTCTACGTCGCCATGGGCGGCATGAAGGGAACGACGCTCAACCAGATCTTCCAGTTCTGGTGGCTGTGGTTCGCCATGTTCCTCGTCGTTGCTTTCGCCTTCGGGAAGGGCTTCGGATACCCGAGCGATCTCCAGCGCTGGAACGAGGACCCGCTTCTGGGGACGAAGACGATGTCGGTGAAGGAGCTCACGACCGTCGATCCGAAGTCCGGCAAGGCGCCTATCGACAACGCAAAGGCCGTCATGAGCCCCGAGGCCTTCGCGCCCGTCCAGGAAGCGGTCGACACGGGCGACGAGACGGTCAAGGTCGATGTCCTCCTCAAGCAGAAGAACAAGCTGCACGAGACCCGGGACATGCTGTTCTCCGAACCCGGGCACCGGTACAATGCCTTCGACCAGTTCTCCATGGTGCTCGCGCTCGTCCTGGGCACCGCCGGGCTGCCGCACATCCTGAATCGCTACTATACGAACCCATCGGGATCTGCCGCACGAAGGTCGACGTTCTGGGTGCTCGTGTTCATCGGCACCCTCTACATCCTCGCGCCGATAGCCGGCCTGGCCGGACGCAGCTTGATCTTTGACGCGTTCAGGGAGGGGACGGCGCCGGCGAACGCGGCGTACGTCGACGGCTTCCTCGTGAAGTCCGACGCCGTCATGCCGACTGTCGGCCAGATCCTCGGCGGCGAGTGGGTCCTCGGAGTTGTCGCGGCCGGCGCTTTC
>CAYWCB010000193.1:0-3903 GCA_964456615.1 uncultured Eubacteriales bacterium
GTCGACACCACCGGTAGCGACACCGACGCCGACGTGGTGGCCGCCGCCGAGGCCCCGTTCGTGCAGGTGCCGAGATAGCCTTGCTGGATCGGCGTGCCCTCGACCTCTTCGACAGGAGAGACGTTGTCGACCGAATGCGGCCTGGCGACCTGCGGCCCGATCGCCGATGCGTCGTAGGCGAGCGAGCGCACGTACACGGCGTCCGGGTCTGGATCGACCGGCTTCGGGGCGCGCGTCGAGCGCCCTTCGTACCACTGGAGCGTCTTCTTGTCCGCTCGCATGAGGCCCGCCTTCGCGCCCAACTCGATCGCCATGTTCGAGATCGTCATGCGCGCGTCGACCGAGAAAGCGTCAATGACCGGACCGTCGAACTCGATCGCCTCGTAGGTGGCGCCGTCTGCGCCGATCTGTCCGGCCAGGTACAGGATGACGTCCTTCGAGAACGCGCCGGGCTTGAGCGCTCCGTCGAAGGTGACCCGCAGCGTATCGGGTACCTTGAACCAGAGCTTGCCGGAGGCCATCGCAGCCGCGCCATCGGTCGAGCCGACGCCGGTCGAGAAGACGTTGAGCGCTCCGTACGTGCACGTGTGCGAGTCACACCCGACCATCAGATCGCCCGGGACTACGTGACCCTGCTCGGGGACGAGCTGGTGGCACACTCCGCATCCGACGTCGTAGACCTTGACGCCGGTCTTCTCGCCGAACTCGCGCATGATCGTGTGGAGAGCACTCACGCCCTCGAGCGGGCTCGGACTGGAGTGGTCGATGACGAGCGCGACGCGCTCCGGGTCGAAGACCTGCTCAACGCCCATGCGCTCGAGGGCCTTGATGGCGAGCGGCGACGTGCCGTCCTGTCCCATGACGAAGTCGACGTCGGCGACGACGATGTCGCCCGCGCGCGCGTCCGTGCCGGAGTGTGCCGAGAAGATCTTCTCGGCGATCGTCTTGCCGGGAATCGCTATCACCCTTCCTGCGCTGCGAGTTCGTGGACGCCGAGCTCGGCGTGCGGCTCGACGAGTTCCTTGTCCAGGAGCGGGCGCTTGAGCCCGACGGCCTTGATGCGGACGTGTTCTCGAGAGAACGGCCCCGGCTGGCAGCGCTCGGCGCAACACGTGATTGTACGACAGAGGCCCTTCGGGTGACAGAGAGAGATCGCGAGCCGCGCGAGGGTTCGGCAGCCGTCCGAGAACCGCTCGTCACGCGCGCCGTACCAGCCAGCATACGTGCACGAAGCCACGACCCTCGAAGTCGCGCGGGATCGTCCGCGCGGTGATGTCTCTCGCATGAAGCCCGCTCGCAACCAGACCGTCCACGTCCAGCTTGAAGCGGCGCCTGTTGGACGAGAAGACGAGCGTGCCGCTCTCGGCGAGTAGCGCGCACGCTGATGAGATGAGGCCGACGTGGTCGCGCTGTACGTCGAACGTCTCGGACATGCGCTTGGAGTTCGAGAAGGTGGGCGGGTCGAGGAAGATGAGGTCGTAGCGCTCCTTGGCGGTCTCGGGCGCCTCCAGCCAGGTGAGCACGTCCGCACGGATCCGCGCATGTTCGGGGGCCGCGAGGCCGTTCAGTTCCATGTTACGCGCCGCCCATTCCAGGTAGGCGGCCGACATGTCCACGCTCGTTGTCGCGAGCGCTCCGCCGGCGGCCGCATACACGCTCGCGCTTCCGGTGTAGCAGAACAGGTTCAGGAAGCGTGCGCCATCGGCCATCTCGCGAAGCATGTGGCGGGTGACCCTGTGATCGAGGAAGAGCCCGGTGTCCAGGTAGTCCGAGAAGTTCACCTCGAAGAGCAGCCCATTCTCGCCGATGACGCCGCGCGCACCCGATCGTCCGAGCCGCTGGTACTGCTCTGCGCCGCGCTGCCTGCGCCGCTGCTTCACGAAGAGGTCCTCCTGTGACACGCCGAGCACGGTCGGAACGATAGCCACCACGTCGTGCATGCGCGCCTCGGCGCGTGCGGGATCTACGTCGGGTGGAGGGGCGTACTCGGCCACGTGGACCCACCTGCAACCGGCGTCGGGACCGGCTCCGTTGTAGACGTCGATGGCGACGGCGTAGTCGGGGAGGTCGGCGTCGTAGACCCGGTAGCAGCTCACGCCGGAACGGCGCGCCCACCTATCGTGATGCCGGAACATCTTGCGAAGCCGGTTCTCGAACGCCTCGGCGGCCAAACCGCGCGGGAAGGCGGCAGGTCCCGGCTCCGAGCCCTTCGCCGTCGCCGGCCAGCCCCCGGCAGCTCCTGCAGCGCCGCGCTCGCGCCCCGCTCGCGGCCCCTCGCCACGTCTGCCCTCTTCCCGACTCTTGCGCTTGGCCCCCGGGACCTCGAACACGGAGATAGTCACCGGGATCGACCCGTTGAACGTCTCCGCCGTGTGCGTGGGCATCAGACCGAGTCCGTCGGCGATCCTGGGATCGCCGCTGATGAGCGCGAGCTGCCAGCCCGCGAACTGCGCGTCGAGCCGCTCTCGCATCCATGCGTACAGCTGCCTGAGCGAGTCTCGCTGCCCGAGCCTGCCGCCGTAGGGCGGGTTGGTCGCGACCAAGCCGTGCTCCGCCCCGGCGGGCGCGGCAAGCGCCGTCAGGTCGCGCCGCTCCACGCTCACGGCCTCCGCGAGTCCCGCTCGCCGAACGAACGCCTCGCCGATCCCGACGGCCCGCTCGTCGGTGTCCGAGCACAGGATCGGTGGAAGGCCGCGCCGGAGCCCTGCCTCGGACCTCTGCCGCGCCTCGCGCACGAGGGCGGCCCATGTCGCGTCGTCGCGGCCGAGCCAGCCCGAGAAGCCCCACACCTCCCTGAGGAGCCCCGGCGCGGTGTCGGACGCGACCCATGCCGCCTCGATGCCGAGCGTGGCCGAACCGCAAAGCGGATCGACGAACGCACCGCCGGACCCGGCGATGTCCTTCCACCCCGCGAGGGCCAGCATCCCCGCGGCGAGGTTCTCCTTCATAGGCGCCTCGACTTGGACGCCCGGCTCGCGATAGCCGCGCTTGTGCAGCCCGATGCCCGAGAGGTCGATCGAAACGATGGCCGACGTGCCGAGCAGACGCACGCTCACCCGGACATCGGGCGTGGAGGGGTCGACGTTCGGGCGCGAGCCGTACAGCTCGCGAAAGCGGTCGACGATCGCGTCCTTGACTCGCATCGCCGTGAACCCGGTGTGCCGGAGCGTGGGCGACGTTCCGACCACGCTCACCGCGAACGTCCCGTCGAGCGCGAGGTGGGCCTCCCACGGCAGCCCGTGCACGCCGCCGTACAGCGCGTCAGCGTCGCCTGCCGGAACGGTCGCGAGCTTGAGGAGGACGCGCGAGGCGATCCGCGACCACAGGCACGTACGAAGCCCTGCCGAGAGCGGTCCCATGAAGGCGACGCCGGCGCGGGCCGGCCGGACTCCACGTACACCCAGGTCCGTGAGTTCCTCGGCAAGCGCACCCTCCAGCCCACGCGGACACGAGGCGAAGAAGTCCAGTGAGCGGGCCACCTCCGGGCGCCTTCGCTCAGCGGTCGCTGGCGAAGCCCTCGACGACGTAGGTCCCGGAACGAGGGTCCTTCCGAAGCGTGATGTAGCCGAGCTTCTGCGCGTCTTCGAGGAGCTGCGTGAACGAGCGGTAGCCGTACGTGGCCTCGGCGAATGACGGCTGCTTGCGCTTGATCGTGTCCTTGACGAGGGACGAGTGCATGGTGTCGATGTTCTCGCGCTGGAGGGCCTCGATCGTCTCGAAGAGGAGCTTGAAGGCCGGCCGCTTCTTGCGCGGAACGTTCTGGCCCATCGTCGGCGCGCCCGCGGGAGCGCCGATGTCCTCGTAGTAGATGAACTCGTCGCAGTTGGCCGCGAGCAGGTCGCTCGTGGAGTCCTTCATACCCACCCCGACGACGGTCTTGCCGTTCTCCTTGAGGCGGAGCAC
>CAYWCB010000194.1:0-2690 GCA_964456615.1 uncultured Eubacteriales bacterium
GGGTGTGGAGTACCGGGGTGCCGACTTCCACTTCTCGCCACCGCGACGGCTCGTGACGACGCAGACCCCGGCGCTCGGCATCATCGGGACCGGTAAGCGCGTCGGGAAGACGGCGATCTCGGCATACGTAGCCCGGCGCCTCAAGGCATCCGGTCGCGACATCGTCGTCGTGGCGATGGGGCGCGGCGGTCCCGACGAGCCGGAGCTGATCCGCGGCGACGAGGTCAAGCTCACCACCGCCGATCTCATCGCTCTCGCGCGCGAGGGGAAGCACGCCGCCTCGGACAACTACGAGGACGCGGTCATGAGCCGCGTGACGACCGTCGGGTGCCGTCGCTGCGGCGGCGGGCTCGCCGGCGACACGCACTTCAGCAACGTTGCCGAAGGCGGCCGGCTCGCCGACACGCTCGGCAAGGACCTCATCGTGTTCGAGGGTTCTGGTGCTGCCATCCCCCCCGCCGAAGTCGATGCGAACATCCTCATCGTGGGGGCCGGTAGGGGGGCGACCTACGTGCGGGACTACTTCGGGCCGTTCCGCCTCGGTCTGGTCGACCTTGTGATCGTGGCAGGCGCCGAGGAGCCGATTGCGGGTACGCAGGACGTGGCGGACCTGCGCGAGGAGATCGGGCGCATCAGGCCGGACGTGCCGGTGGTGGCAACTACCTTCCGGCCCGCGCCGATCGGTCCGGTGGACGGCCGACGCGCGTTCTTCGCAACCACCGCACCCGAGCCGATAGTGTCCCTGCTCGCCTCGCATCTCGAACGGGAGCACGGATGCGCCGTCGTTGGCACGAGCGCGCATCTCTCGAACCGCGCGCGCCTGCGAGCCGACATGGACGCGGCCGCCGGGAGCTTCGATGTGCTGCTCACCGAGCTGAAGGCCGCTGCGATCGACGTGGTGGCCGAGGCGGGAGAGGCGGCCGGAGTCGAGACGGTCCTTTGCGACAACATCCCTGTTCCCGTGGACGGAGCGGATCTCGACCGAGCGATCGATGCGGTGGCGACTCTCACCATCGAGCGCGGGCGCGCGAGAGGACGGAGCGACTCGTGAGCCCTGATGTCCCCAAGACGATCATGATCTCGGACAAACGCCACGGCCTGCCGTTCTCCAAGGGCCTGCTCGCGCAGTCGATGATGTCCGCCGGACTGCCGCCGAGCAAGGCCTTCCCGATCGCCGCGGCCCTACAAGAAGACCTGCGCGAGCGGGACGAGCTCACCGTGAGCCTCGACCGGCTGCGTGCGCTCGCCGCGGAGTACCTCGAGCGCATGGCGGGCGAGGAGTACGCCACCCGCTACCTGCGCCTGCGAGAGCTCTCACGACTCGACCGCCCGCTCATCGTGCTCATAGGCGGCACCACTGGGGTCGGCAAGTCGACGATCGCCACCGAGATCGCCCACCGGCTTGGCATCACGCGTATCTCATCGACAGATTCCATCCGCGAAGTCATGCGTGGTATATTCACAGCCGACCTCATGCCCGCCATCCACGAGAGCGCGTTCAATGCGTGGCAGGGTCTGCGAGTCCCGGTGCCGCAGGGCGCCAATCCCGTGATCGTCGGCTTCCGTGAACAGACGGCTGTCGTGACCACGGGCGTGAAGGCGCTCATCGACCGGGCCGTGCTCGAGGGCGATAACCTCGTTATCGAGGGCATCCACTTGGTGCCCGGCTACCTTGACGCGAGTTCATTCGCCAATGCGCGGGTCGCACAACTCGTCATCGGCGTGCGGGACGAAGAAGCTCACCTGAGCCATTTCTTCATACGCGAGGTACAGACGGAGGGGTCCCGGCCGCTCGACCGCTACCGGGCGAACTTCGCGAACATCAGGCTGCTCGGGGGCTACATCGAGGAGCTGGCGCGCGAGCATGAGATACCGGTGGTCATGAGCCACCAGCTGGACAAGACCGTGGCTGAAGTGCTCGAACACGTAGTAGCCGCGGCAGTCGAGTAGGGCGAGAGCGACACCCGGGGCCCGGAGCTGACGGGATGCGCGGTCGCCGAACCGAAGGAGGAGGCGCGAGAGGTGAAGTTCTTCCTGGACACGGCGGATATCGCCGAGATCGAAGAGGCGGCAAGCTGGGGAGTCCTCTCCGGCGTGACGACTAATCCGACGCTGTATTCGCGCATCGGAGGGAAGCTCGCGGACTTCCATGATCACGTGAGGCGCATCTGCGACATCGTCCAGGGACCCGTTTCCGCGGAGAGCGTCTCGCTCACGCGCGACGAGATCGTTGCCGAGGGGATGGAACTCGCCGCGATCAGCCCGCACGTCGTCGTGAAGGTGCCCACGATGCCGGAAGGACTCGCTGCCACGAAGGAGCTCGCGGCTCGGGGCGTGAGGGTGAACATGACGCTCTGTTTCACGGTTCCGCAGGCCGTCATGGCGGCCCGCGCGGGCGCCGCATACGTGAGCCCGTTCATCGGCCGCTTCGACGACATCTCCGAGGACGGTACCGAGCACCTGGCCAACATCGTGATGGCCCTCGGCAACTACGATTTCGGACATGACGTCGAGGTCATCGCTGCGTCGGTCAGACAGCCCATGCACGTCGTCCAAGCGGCGCTTCTCGGCGCCGACATAGCCACCGTGCCCTTCGGCGTGCTGAAGCAGTGCGTCAAGCATCCGCTCACGGATCGCGGGCTGGAGTCGTTCCTTGCCGATTGGGAGAAGGTCAAGAATCAATGAGCGCG
>CAYWCB010000194.1:2700-3868 GCA_964456615.1 uncultured Eubacteriales bacterium
AATGACCTTCATTCCCAGCCGGTGGCCGTGCTTCACGGCGAGGTCGGGGGGATTCGCTCCCGCTTCGACCAGTCGTTTCGTGTTCTCTCGATAGCGCCAGACCCAGGCGTCGCCGAGCTTCGGGAAGTGGCCACCGAGGTCGGCCTCGACACGAAGCTCCTCAAGAAGAAAGACGAGCTCGTCGACGCCGTGCTCGAGGCCAAGATGCGCGCCGAGGGCTTCATCGAGGTGCAGGGCATCCTCGACGTGCTGCCGGAGGGCTACGGCTTCCTGCGCACGAACGGCTACCTGCCGGGTGACACTGACGTGTACGTCTCTATGTCGACGATCCGCCGGCACGAGCTTCGGCGGGGCGATCTCGTCAAGGGTCAGGTGCGTCCGCCGAAGGACAACGAGAAGTACCCCGCGCTCCAGCGCACCGACGCGGTCAACCAGCGCGACCCGGAGGCACTGCGCGGACGGCCGAAGTTCGCGGATCTCACGCCCGTCTATCCGGACTTCCGCTTCCGGCTCGAGCATGGCCCGGACTTCGTCACGGCGCGCGTCATCGACCTGGTGGCGCCTATCGGCAAGGGTCAGCGCGGGCTCATCGTCTCTCCGCCGAAGGCGGGAAAGACCACCGTCCTGAAGGACATCGCGGCATCGATCACGGCGAACTCGCCCGAGACCTACCTCATGTGCCTGCTCGTCGACGAGCGCCCCGAGGAAGTCACCGACATGGAGCGCTCGATCCACGGCGAGGTCGTCTCGTCGACCTTCGACATGCCCAGCGAGAACCACATCGCGGTCGCCGAGCTCGTCATGGAGCGCGCCAAACGCCTCGTGGAAGCCGGTTGGGACGTCGTCATCCTGCTCGACTCGATCACGCGACTAGCGCGTGCCTACAACCTGGCGACGCCCGCATCCGGGCGCATCCTTTCTGGAGGTGTGGACTCCACAGCGCTCTACCCGCCGAAGCGCTTCTTCGGCGCGGCGCGCAACATCGAGGACGGCGGCTCTCTCACCATCCTCGCGACCGCTCTCGTCGAGACGGGCAGCAAGATGGACGAGGTCATCTTCGAGGAGTTCAAGGGCACGGGGAACATGGAGCTACGACTCGACCGCGGCATGGCCGACCGCCGCATCTTCCCCGCGATCGACGTCGTCGCGAGCGGCACCCGCAAGGAAG
>CAYWCB010000195.1:0-3811 GCA_964456615.1 uncultured Eubacteriales bacterium
CAGCTCGGCTGCATCGTGATCTTACTCAGGCAGTACTTGTGAGATGGCTTCTAGAGAGGTCTCGAGCCGGATGCGCGCTCTGATGCCTGCTCTTGAGCTCTAGGTGTCCGTCGGGGAGCCTACGAACTCCTTCGCCACATACGCCGACGTGAAGAGCGCGAGCGTCGCGGCGTACGTCGGGACGAAGCCGATCGCCTCGCCGACGGCGGGCGGGTCCGGCAGGTCGTGCACGTCGAGGATGAGATGGTCGCTCGATGCGCCCAGGATTCGGACCCGCGGATCCATCGGACGCAGCCCCTCGGGCGGCGCGTCCTGCCGCCCGAGGGCGCAGATCGCCCGTCGCCGCTCGCCTCGATCCTCGAAGACCGGCCTCATGCCGAAGGCGTCCTGCGCCACCTCGCCGACGGGCATCGACGGCTTCATGCGACACTCGATCACTGGAGCGGCCACGGTGATGGCGTCGGTGTGCAGGCCGAGGATCCGCCCGCGCGTCACCGTGCTCACGCCGAGCAGGATGCTCTCACCGATACGCAGGTTGTTCACCCCGGACGGCATGCCTCCCGCGACCGCGAGCTCGATCGAGCTCGACATGCCTCCCGAGACGATCAGCGTCTTGCCGAGCGAGTCTTCCGCAGCGTGCGCCAGCGCCACGAGCGCGCCCAGGTTCTCCTTCATGGGAACGATGGCGCCGTAGCACGTGAGGCTCGTGCCGACGCCCTCCACGACGATGTGCTCCAACTCCTTCGCTCGATCGAGGAACCCGGGCAGATCGGCGGGCATCATCCCCTCGCGAAGATCGCCCACGTCCACCATCGCGACGATCCTGTGAGTGCTGCCGAGTCGTGCGGCGGCCGCCTCGAGGGCCTCCACCATGTCGATCTCGCTCTCAAGCGAGACCTCCGCGAGGCGCACGGTGTCCTCGGCGAGACCGGGGGCTGGCGAGCGAAGGAGCCAGAACGGCCTCTCGATGCCCGCATCCCGCATGCGCGCGATGTTCTCGAGGCGCGAGTCGCCCAGCGCCACGCAGCCGCCGGCGAGCATGGCCTCGGCGACCTCGGGAGAGCCGCACGTCACCTTCGTGACGCCCACGACCTCGACACCGCCGAGTGCCGATACGACCCGGCGGGCGTTCTCCTCGACCTTGCGCATGTCAACGGTCGCTGTCGCTCGCGCGAGCATGTGCCTCCCCCCGGTCCGTGCGTCCACGTCCTACCCCTCGAGCCCGATACTGCGTCGCATCAAGGTCACCACCGCGTCGCGAGGAAAGCTCCCGAGCAGCGCTCCGCAACACGCGAACACGTAGTCACGGTCGATCATGCAGCGGGCATCGTGCGGCGGAAGGAGCCGCTCGCCCGCCGTCCCGCTCGCGCGCGCGGCCTCGAGCATCGCCAGCCTGCCCGGCAGCCGGGTCAGCGCGCCACCCGTCCCCACGACGAGGCGACAGGCGGTGAGGTCTCGTCCGCGCGCGACGGTCTGTCTGCCTTTCGGCGTGTAGAGGTGGACGAGCTGTCCCGCGTGACGTTCAACGGCGGTCACAGCCGCCACCCGCGCAAGGGCCACCACTGCCCGGACCTCATCCGGCGTGGTCGGCACGGCCGGCGGCAGCGCGTCCGGCCGTTCGGACACGCGCATGAGCTCGGCCACGTGCCGCGCGCTCACGAACGTACCGAGGTCGCCCTCGACCGTGCGCTTCGAGTGCGGCTCGGGCTCGGTCGAGATCGCTGCGATCTCGGGGCTCCCGTCCGTGACCGAGTGCACGTCGGTGGTGGCTCCGCCGACGTCGACGACCACGAGGTCGCCCGCGTCCTCGGCAAGCGCCTCGGCGGCGAGGAGCACCGCGCCCGGCGTCGGCAGGATGGCACCGCTCGCGAACTGGCCGATGCGCTCCATGCCGGGGGCGTGCGTGATGTGTTCCTCGAACGCGTCGTGTATGACCGCGCGCGCCGGCACGATATCGAGCTCGTCGACACCCGGGTAGACGTTCGCGGTCACGCGCACCCGAAACCCGGCGTCTTCGAGCAGTCCGCGCGCCTCGGCGCTGACCACCGAGTTCCCCCCGTAGACCACGATCGGGCGCGCCTCGATCTCGGCGAGTCGCCTGGCGTTGAAGAGCACCGTCTCGAAGTCCCCGCCCTCGACCCCGCCGGCCAGCAGGACGAGGCCGGGCGAGACCTCATCGATCCGCCGGAGGTCGGCGTCACGCAAGCGTCCGGCTGTCTGATACTCGACGACACCGCCCGCCCCGAGGGCGGCCTCGCGCGCGGCCATCGCGGTCATCTTGTGCGTGAGCCCATGGACGGTCATACGCAGTCCGCCAGCGGCCGAGCTCGTGGCGAGCGTCAGGGCGGGCTCGAGCAATCCCGTCGCCTGCTCGAGTTCGGCACGGGCCGCGTCAAGGCCGATTCCGACGTCGCCCTGCATCACGGAGGTCGCGGCCATTCCCTGGCCGACGAGACGTGCTTCGGTCGACGGCCAGCCGGCCAGGCCGTCGAAAGCACTCACGACTGTCGTCGTGGAGCCGATCTCCGCCACGAGGGCGTCGACACGCCGAGCACTCGGGAGACCATCTCCGCCCACGAGCGCCTCACATGCCCCTCTCCCGCAGAGTCTTCACTATGAAGCTCGCTACGTCGGCGCCCTTGGTCTTGCGTCCGAACCCCGCGTCCATCCCCCACTCGCGAGCGAGCTTTCCGGTCACCTGAGTCCCGCCGGCGATGAACAGCAACGTGTCGCGCACGCCCTTCTCTGCCGCCAGATCGGCGAGCTTCTCCATGTTCTCGCGGTGGATGTCGTTGTGGGTGATGATCGTCGAGATGAGAACGGCGTGCGCGGCGTGCTCCACCGCCGCATCGAGCACCTTCTCGACCGGCACGCTCGTGCCGAGATACTCAGTGGTGAAGCCCCACTTCTCGAGACCGCCGTGCTTGATGTCGATGATCTCGCGCATCCCGACCGAGTGCTCGTCCTCGCCCACCGTCGCTGCCACGACCTTCACCCCGTGCTCCTGGACGAAGTCGCGCATCTCCTCGTCCCTGAGCACCTCCTGCGGCTCGGGGATCACGAGGGCCGACGGGTCGATCGCCACATCGAGACGGCCCTTCAACTCCACGAGCGTTCCCTCGGCGGGATGCATCACCCGCTTGTGGATCACCTCGCACTCCGAGAGGTTCATCGCGCGGCCCAGCTGGAGCGCGGCCGCCTCGGCGACCCCCTCTGAGGTCGGCAAGAACATCGTGACTACGACGATGCCGTCGCCGAACCACTCGACCTCGGGCTTCAGCAGGCCCTCCTGACGCAGCTCGGCGGTCTCGGCAAGGCGCATGTTCACGTTGTCCTCGGGGTCGAGCTCGTCGAGGAATGGCACCTTGGTGTCGTCGCAGAGCGTGCATCCGCCGATGGGGGCGCAGGGGGCTATCTCGCCTGGCATCCTCTCGCCGCCCGTCGAATCGCCGTACCCCTCGGGCAGGCGGTTCTCCCCGAAGTGGTGGCACACCGGGGCCATGTAGTCGGCGGCTCGCTCGACGATCGTGCCGGAGGCGACCCCGCCGTCGCTCGAACGCGCGATCCCGTCGTCGTGCGTTTCCGGGTACTCGCCCGAGTCCACAAAGTACGCGTCCTCGACAGCGGCAAAGTACCCGCCGTCGGCGAGCATCGCCTCCAGGAAGAGCACCGCGCGCTCCTTGATCTCACGCACGCGGCTCTTGAGTTCGGGGTTCTCGCGATCTACCGTGACCATCTCGCGCAAGCCGTCCATGCCGACGAGCGACTGCTTCGCGGTGTCAACGGCGGCGACGCTGTTGTAGTGCCACGG
>CAYWCB010000196.1:0-3784 GCA_964456615.1 uncultured Eubacteriales bacterium
CATTGCGCCTGCCGTTGCCATCTGAGGAGTCAGGGTGTACGAGCTCCTGCTCCAATGGCTCGGGCTCGGCCTGTGCCACCAGTTGCCCGAGCGTTCCTTGTTCGGAGGCGGCGTGCAGGCGCCCGTGTGCGCACGCGACGTCGGGATCTATGCTGGCCTGCTGCTCTCCATCGTGATCGTGAACGCGCTTCAGCGACGCCCTTCGGGGCTTCCGAGCCTGGGAGTCGGCACATTGCTCGCCGGCTTCATCGCCGTCATGGCCTTAGACGGGGTCACCTCGTACGCCGGGATCCGCGAGACGAACAACGCGATCCGCCTGGCGACGGGGCTGCTCGGCGGCTACGGGATCGGCGCACTGGTGGCACCGCTCGTCAACGACCAGCTGTGGCGAACGAGCTCAAGCGAACGTGTCCTTGGTAAGACGTGGCCGCTTCTGCTCTGGCTCGCCACGCTACCCGCGTCGTATGCGTTGCTGTGGTGGGGTCGCACGGTCTTCGGCAGGCTCTATCCGCTTGGGATCGCGGTGGCCATTCTGGGTGCGCTGACCGCCGTGAATCTGGCGATCGTCACGCTGTTGCCGGCCTTCGAACGCAGGGCCGAGCGAGTCGCCGACGCGTGGCGACCGCTCCTTCCCGCATTCGCCCTCACCTGGGTCGAGATCGTCGCGAGTGCGGCGATCAAGCTCTGGCTCAGGAGTCTGTTCCGCTAGACGGGCTCCGTCGTCGACGCTAGGCGCGCCGCGGGTCGTTGCCGGGCACGTGTCACAGTCACGCCGTACGCTTCTAACGAACACACGTTCGAAGGGAGACGAGGTGACGCGATCAACCGAGCGCGGCTGGATGCTCTGGCCGCTCCTGCATTCACTCAAGCGAGATGCGGTAGCCGTTCGGGGCGTGCCGGACTGCACCGTCACGACCGCCATGCGAGCTACGGCGAGGCGCTTCTCCGAACATGCCGATGCGCCGCTGGACGCCGCTGAGCGGAGTCGCGTCATCGCGTACTTCTGGGGCACGGTCCGTCGGCGAGCGCTGAGGGACTCTCCGAGCTACATGCGGAGGATCGTCAGGGCGACGATGGCGGCCGATCTGGAAGAAGCCGGCTGGGACAGGCGTGCGATAGCAGCCGAGCTGGAGCGTCTGGGGCTATCCGCCTGAGTCGACAGCCGCCGAGTAGCGCACCTCCCCCGTGTTGGCGTCCAGCACCCAAAGGCGCCTGGCGGACAGAAGCCCACCCGGCTTTCCCCACGCCTCGACTACGACGAGAACGCCGGCTCCGTCCACGGTGGCGCGCTCCACGTAGACAGGAACCGATTCCGTCGTCGCGGGAAACACGCGCGTGATGACATCAGCGGCTTCCGACGCGGCGTCGCCCTGCTTCCTGAGCTGCACGAGGGCCTCGTGCCTGAGATCCGCGGCCTCTTCTCGTTTCCTGGACCGGATGGCGTCTGCGCCTGTGTCCCCCAGGAGCGTCTGCAACTGCTCCTTCGAGTAGGTCGCACCCCGGTCCACGTATGCGACCATATCCCGGCCGCACGCCGAGAGGGGAACGCTCAACAACACCAGCGTGACGGCCACGAGACCGGCTCTGCTTCTCATCCGACGCTCCCCTCCGACCTTCGACTACCATAGCAGGAGCGCACGCGGGAGACTTCGCGGGTGCGAGCGAGCGGCAGCGGCTCCCTAGCGTTGAGGAGCGCGGATGCAACCGATCATCGCGTTCGTGTCCGATTTCGGCCTCGAGGACACGTGGGTGGGCGTGTGTCACGCCGTCATCCACGAACGGTGTCCGGAGGCGCGCATCGTCGATCTGGCGCACCAGATCCCGCCCTACGATGTCTGGAAGGGTGCGGTGATCGCCGCTGCCGGCGTGCATCAGCTTCCGGACGCGATCCACCTCGTCGTGGTGGATCCCGGTGTCGGTGGCGGCCGACACGACCTGTGCGTCGTGGCGGCGAACGGAACACGGATGATCGGTCCGGACAACGGCGTGCTCATTCCCGCAGCCGAGCGCTCCGGCGGCGTGGCGGAAGCCTTCGCACTCGAGCCGCAGGCGATCGGTGTCAAGGAGGCTCTCGCGACCTTCCGGGGGCGCGATGTGCTGACCCCGGCCGCCGCAGCGATGGCCTGCGGCGCTTCCGCCTCGTCGTTGGGGACGGCCGTGGAGCCGACCTCTCTGGCGGCCGCGCCCTTCGCCGCCGCGCACGTGGAGGGCGAGTACCTTCTCGCCGAGGTCCTCGAATCCGATCGGTTCGGCTCGATCCGGATGTCCGTGACCGCAAGGGACGTCGACGAGCGCGGACTGCAGGGTGGCAGCCTTGAGATGAGCATCGGGCACGTACGCCTGTCCGTTCCGTTCGGGCGCACATTCTCGGACGTGCCCGAGGGTGACCTCGTCGTGCTCGTCGACTCATCCGGCTGGCTGACGCTTGCGGAGAACACCGGGAGCGCGTATGACCGCCTCGGGGTAGAGCCGGGCGCGCACGTGAGGATACGCGTGCTGGAGTGAGCGAGTGTCAGAGCGGCGAGATACCGTCGGCTTGGACCCAGGGTCGCCGACGGGAGGACCGCCGTGAAGGCACAGTACGCGTCCGAGCTCACAGAGGGTTGCGCCGTGGAGACAGCGTTCGTCTTGCGCGCGAAGGAGATGCGCTCGACGCGCTCGGGCGACGCCTTCCTGGCCCTGGAACTGGCTGATCGCAGCGGCCAGATCCCGGGCGTGTGGTTCCGACCGAGTGCGGTGGCCGCGGCCGTGCCCGTGTCGTCAGTCGTTCACGTGCGGGGTACGGTCACCCGCTACCGCAACGTCAAACGCATCTCGTTGGACTCCATGGCGCCGGAAGAGGCCTGGGACCCGACGGACTTCTTGATGCGGGGCCAGCGTGACGAGGCAGAGCTACTGGCGTCGCTCAGGTCGCTGGTTGCTTCGGTCGTCGATCCAGCCCTCCGCTGTCTGCTGCGTCGGGTCTTCGGCGAGAAGGCGTTCCTCGCCCGGTTCCGGACATCCGCCGGAGCGCAGTCCTATCATCACGCCTATCTCGGTGGCTTGCTCGAACACACCGTCGCCGTGGCGACGTTGTGTTCGCAGCTCGCCGAGTCCTACCCCGCGGTGGATCGCGACCTGCTCGTCGCTGCAGCTCTCCTCCACGACATCGGCAAGGTCGACGAGCTCTCATGCGAGACGTCGATCGAGTACACGGACGAAGGGCGATTCCTCGGGCACGTCATGCTGGGCGTGCGCCGTATCACCGACGCCGCCAGGCGAGGAGGTCTCGATCCGGGCGCGGACACCCTCGTGAGACTCGAGCATGCGGTCCTCTCCCACCACGGCGAACTCGAGTGGGGTTCGCCCAAACGGCCGTCGACTCTCGAGGCGCTGCTTCTGCATCACGCGGACAACCTCGATGCCAAAGCATCGGGCTTCAGCACGCTTCTTTCCCGGGCGAGTAGGGCGGACGAGCTGTGGACGGACGCCTCCAACCTGTTCAGGCGTCCGCTCTACGCGCCACGAGCGGCCGAGGACGACCGCCCACGCCCGGTCCTCGAGGAGGGGCAGCACTTGGGTCTGACCGCCTGAGGTCCCTCGGCGTTCGCACGGACGGCCTGTCCCCCAGAAGGCTATGAGGGGGTCTTGCGCAGGCACGCAGCCATGGGCGACAGCGGTCGCGGAGCGCGCGGCTGCCGCAGGCCCGCGCTTCCACTAGAATCGAGTGACGCAGACCGTTCCCTTGAAGCGCGATGAGGAGAGACCATGTCGTTGCCGTCCGTAGAGATAGGAGTGTTTGGAG
>CAYWCB010000197.1:0-3764 GCA_964456615.1 uncultured Eubacteriales bacterium
GTCCTCCAGCCCCTCGGGAAACGACGGCGGGTTCGAGTTGTAGTACTCCATGCACGCCTGGCAGGTGATCGTGAAGCCCGGCGGCACCGGCAGGCCCATGTTCGCCATCTCGGCGAGGTTGGCTCCCTTGCCTCCAAGGATGAACTTCATATCCTTGTTGCCCTCGGTCTTGTTCACGCCGTTCGCATCCCGGCCGAAGGCGTACACGCGCTTGACGTGGGTCACCAGGAATCCCCTTTCGTCGTGAGGCGACGTGCCATGAGGTGAGTTCGCTCATGGTACCAGGAAGCATGTCGGTGCGGGCGAACGCTACGAGCACGCGCAGCGCACGTCCCCGGCGCCAGGCGCCCCTAGTCGCGCATCACCAGACTTCCCTCGAGATGGCCGATGATCTCTTGGGCGGCCTCCTCGATCGCCCGGTTGTCGGTGCGGATGACGAGACACCCGATCTTGCGCATGAACGTGCGGGCCTCGGCCAGCTCCTCCTCCACGGCCTCACGCTCGGTGTAGCGCGGCACGAACGTCCGCATCTCGCGCATGCGTTCCTGGCGGATATCGATGAGCAGCTCCGCATCGGTCGTGAGCCCGAAGATCCGCCGAGGGTCGATCTCCATCAGCTCCTTCGGGGGCTGGACCCGCGGGGCGAGGGGCACGTTCGCGGCGCGGATCCCTTTGTAAGCGAGGTACATCGCAAGAGGTGTCTTGCTGCTCCTCGACACGCCAATCAGGACGACATCAGCGTCGGGCAGCTCCTCGGGATTGCGGCCGTCGTCGTGGCTCACGGCGAACTCCATGGCGCCGATGCGCGCGTAGTACTCGCGATCCGTGCGACGCATCGCCCCCGCGTGCCCCGAGGGACTCCTCCCGGTGACGTGCTCGAGGAGAGCCACCGCCGGGCCCACGATGTCCACGCCGTTCACGCCCCCCTTGCACAGGGAGGCCATCTCGGTACGGAGGCCCTCGTCGACGAGCGTGTACAGGAAGATGCAGTGCACGCCGCAGTGGGAGAGCACGGACTCGCGAAGCTGCTCGGGTGAGGTCACGCGAGGAAGGACCTCGATGCGGAACTGGTCGGCAGCGTACTGGGAGATCACGGCCCGCGCCACCATCTCGCCCGTCTCGCCGAGCGAGTCGGAGATCACGTGGACGCTGATCGCCCGCCGGTCGTCCACGAGCCTGCTACCCGGATATCAGGGAGAAGTCTGCGAACTGCGCGAACAGGGCGACGAAGCGGTTCAGGAGCTTCAGGCGGTTCTCTCTGAGCGCCGCATCTGGGTCCATAACGAGCACCTTGTCGAAGAACTCGTCCACGGGCGCGCGCAGGGAAGCGTACCGCTCGAGCAGCAGCGGGTAGGAGCGGACGCGGGTCAGTTCGGCCACGGTGGACTCGGCGCCCTCGATCGCGTCGAGCAGCGCCGTCTCCTCCGGTCCCATGATCCCTCGTACGGTACCTACGCCGAGGGACTCGTCGGCGAGGTTCTTCGCGCGCGTGAACGCCACCGAGAGGTCTTCGAAGGTCTCCGGGTCCTCGTCACGGGCCGCCTGGAGCGCCTCTGCCCTGCTCCGTGCGTCGGCGGGATCGTCGGCGGCAACCGCCAGCACCGCAGCCACGCTGTCGTACGCCATGCCGCGGTCCCGGAGCAGCACCTCGAATCGCCCGCGCACGAAGTCGAGCACGTCGCGCAGGACCGCGTCCCGATCCATGTCGGGCAAGACGGCCTCGTAGCCATCGATCGCAGCCGAAATGGCGGCCGCGAGCGTCAGCGGTACTCCATCGAGGGTCATCTGGAGTATGCCGATCGCTCCGCGGCGTAGGGCGTGGGGATCCGCCGAACCGGTCGGCGGCAGTCCCGCGGCGAACATGCCGACGATGGTGTCGAGCTTGTCCGCGATCGCCACGAGCCGACCGGCCAGCGTGCCCGGCAGAGAGTCGCCGGCGTAGCGGGGCCGGTAGTGGTCGACCACAGCCTTGGCGACCGCGCGCTCCTCCCCGGCCGCCTCCGCGTAGTAGCCGCCCATGACGCCCTGCAGGTCGGGGAACTCGACCACAACGCTCGTCACGAGGTCGGCCTTTGCGAGATGCGCGGCTCGAACGGCGAAAGCAGCCTCATCGGCCGGCGCGTCGGCGAGTCGGGCGAGTTGGGACGCCAATCGCTCGACGCGACGCGTCTTGTCGCCGAGCGTACCGAGCTTCTCCTGGAAGACGATCGTGTCGAGTTGCGCGACGTAGGACTCGAGCGGCAGGGCGAGGTCCTCCTCGTAGAAGAACGCGGCATCTGCCAGGCGGGCCCGGATGACCCGCTCGTGCCCCCGCACGATCTCCTTGGTACGTGCGGGATCCCCGTTGTGCACGACCACGAACCGGTTCGTCAGATCCCCGCGTCCGTCTCCCGACGGAAGCTGCACCGGGAAACAGCGCTGGTGGCCCTCCATGGCGTTCTCGAGCACCTCTCGAGGCACGCGCAAGAACTCCTCATCGAACGTGCCGACCGCGACCGTGGGCCATTCGACGAGGTTGACGACCTCGGCGAGCGTCTTCTGTGGAACGACCGCTTCCGTGCCCGCATCGCCCATGGCCTGCTCCATGCCGCTCTCCACAGCCGCAGCGCGACGTTCCTGCCGCGGCTCCACAAAGCCCGATGACAGCACGGCCTCGTACGAGGAGACGTCTGCGACTTCGAGCGGTCCGGGGGCAAGGAAGCGATGGCCGAACGTGACGCGACCCGCCGACAGCCCCCCGAACCCTACGGGTATCACCGCGTCGCCGAGCAGCGCGACCAGCCAGCGCACCGGACGGGAGAACCGGGCGTCCCCGTTGCCCCAACGCATCGACTTGGGCCAGTTGAGGCCGCCGATCAGATCCGAAAGCAGCGCCGGCAGGACGTCTTCGGCGGAGGCCCCCTTCTCTTCGACGATCGCGTAGACGTACGTCCCGGATCCGTCCTCCTCGGTCACGAGATCCGCGGCCGACACGCCCTTTCCGCGGGCGAAGCCTTCGGCGGCTTTCGTGAGGTTGCCTTCCGCGTCGAAGGCGACCTTCGCTGCTGGTCCCTTGTGCCTAAGGGTCCGATCGCTCTGCACGTCGGAAAGCCCACGGACCACGAGCACGAGGCGTCTGGGGGATCCGAACGACTCGATCTCCGCGTAGGCGAGCCGGGCGTCTGAGAGAAGACGCGTTGCATCCGACTTCAGCTGCTCCAGAGCGGCGTAGAGCGGCGTGGACGGTATCTCTTCGGCGCCTATCTCGAGGAGGAGGTCGCGGCTCACTCCGCATCACCGCCCTCGGCCCTCGAACTCGAGTCCGCAACCGTGTCCGCAGCAGGCTCAACGGCCTCCTGCCCCTCCTTGGAAGGCGAGGTAAGCTCCACGTAGGCGCCGCAGCATGCCTTTGCGAGCGCCCGGACGCGGAGAACGTAGCTCTGCCGCTCCGTGACCGAGATCGCGCCGCGAGCGTCGAGCAGGTTGAACACATGCGAGCACTTGAGAACGTAGTCGTACGCGGGCAGCACCTTTCCTGCCTCGAGCGTACGCTTGCACTCCGCCTCGTAGGTCCGGAAGAGGTCCAGCAGCATGTCGACGTCGGCGATCTCGAAGTTGTACGCGGAGTACTGCTCCTCGTTGCGCAGGAACACATCGCCGTACGTGAACCCCTCGACCCACTCGAGGTCGTAGACGCTGTCCACGCCCTGGATGTACATGGCGAGCCGCTCGAGACCGTACGTGATCTCGGCCGGCACCGGACGGCACTCGAATCCCCACACCTG
>CAYWCB010000198.1:0-3748 GCA_964456615.1 uncultured Eubacteriales bacterium
GCGCCATCGGCCTCCGCCACGAGCGCGAACGTGGGGACCGTGTGCTCCACCGCACGCGCCGTGACCGTCATCTCGGCCACGGTCACTGCACAGTCCGCACACAGCTCCGTGTAGGTGAAGGCCGCTTCGAATTCGTTCATGCCGCGGTCGGACAACAGCCTCTCCATCCGCTCGAAGAGCCGATCGGGTGCGTAGAGTTTCAGGGCCGGGGACGGACCGCCGGGCGCGTAGCGCAGCAGGGCCTGATAGGCATAGAGATCCACGAAATGGTCGGGGTGACCGTGCGTGATAAAGATCGCGTCGATCGCGTGCGGATCGGCCACTCGCGAGAGCTTCGCGAGAACGCCGTTGCCGCAGTCGAACAGCACCCGTGCTCCCCCGCCCTCCACGAGGTAGCCGGCGCACGCCTGACCGGGTCCCGCATACGATGCGGACGAACCGAGAACGGTCAGGCGCATGAGGCCTCCATCACGGTCGGGTCGTCGAGCAGTCCCAGGAGCCCAGCATCCGGCAGGATCCGCAGCGCCGCGAGGTCGACGTGCGCGGCAACGTCTATGGGGCGCCCGAGAACCCGCGCTCCGAGCCGCTCGAACTCGCCGGCGTCGCCGGTCGTGGCGAACTCCAGGTGCGGGTTGTTCACCGGGCTTCGGTGCCCGCGGCGGTAGAGCGTCTCGGCGACCTCGCGCGCGGTCTCCTCGGCCGAGGATATGAGCCGCACGTCTGCCCCCATGACCTGTTGGATCGGCGTCGATAGGAGCGGGAAGTGCGTGCACCCGAGCACGAGCGTGTCGATGCCGTTCCGCTTGAGGGGGTCCAGGTAGTCGCGCGCCAGTTCGTAGAAGGACGGGCGTATGAAGACCTCCGAGGACTCGGCGATCCAGTCCTCCAGCGCGCCGGGCCCGCGACGCAACCCGTCCTCCACGATGTCGACGAAGCGCGGGGTCGCTATCGAGTAGACCGTCACCCCGGCGTCGAGCGCGCGAACGGCTCTCGCGTACGCGCCCGACTCGATCGTCCCGACCGTGCCTATCACGCCCACTCTGCGGTTCGCCGTCGCCATGACCGCGGCCCTCGCACCCGGCTCGACCACGCCGATCACTGGCACGCCGAACGCTCGCTGCGCGAGCGCGAGACCGGCGGCGGTGGCAGTGTTGCACGCGATCACGATGAGCTTCACCCCGCGGCTGGTGAGCCACGAGCCGATCTCGAGGATGAAGCGACGCACTTCGGCAAGGTCGCGCGGACCGTAGGGGCATCGCGCCGTATCGCCGAAGTAGAGGATGCTTTCGTCTGGGAGCGCCCGGCTTATCTCCCGTACCACGGTCAGGCCGCCGAGGCCGGAATCAAAGATCCCGATGGGCAGGTGTTCCATACGCTGGAGTATACCTGCAAGACACGCGAGGGGCCGCCCGAAGAACAGGCGGCCCCAATGGGGTGCTCCGTGCCGGCACACGGAGCTGCGGAACCGCTTGAGACCCTCGCGTCGGCGTCACGCCACCGCGAGAGATCTGGAGCGACCCGCCAGGGTACTTGGAGTATCGGCTCGGACCGCGCCCACATTGAGCGGGCGCCGAATTGACGGATCCGCGTGGCGAATCCAGACATTCCCTCGGAAGGGTGTTCTAGCCCGCCTCGGCCGAGACCTCGACCGCAACCTCGTCCGCGAACACGTCGTTCGCCTCTGCGACCGCTTCGGGGGCCTCATCTGGCACCGGCTCGACGGTCTCGTCCTCCTCGTACGTCTCGATGAGGCCCGCCGAGAGCATGCCATAGAGAATGCGAGCCGTCTCGAAGTACGTGTAGCCGGTAGCCTCGGCGAGCGTGCGGATACCGCGCCCGCCGTGCATGTGGCACAAGAGCATCCACTCGTGTGGCTTGAGATAGATCTCCGAGGACTTCTCGGCGGGCGCCATCGCCATGACGAACCGCGCGTCGAGGGACGGGATGTGGGCGCCCATCCTGTCCCACTGCTCCAGACGGCGCGAGGCCTCCTCGATGATGAGTTCCACCGGCGCCGAGAGGCCGATGTCCTCGTCGGCGGCGGTCTCACTCGCCTCGAACCTCATGAGACCTTCGTCCCAGCGGAACAGGTCGAAGAGAACGTCGACTATCTGTTCGCGGACGAATCTCTCGAGGACGATGTCTTCGAGGTGACCGTCATCGATGAGGATCTGGCCGATCCGTCGCCCGGTATCCCCTTCGCGCTCCGCCTCCTGCACCTCGAGCGCGTGCTGGAGCTGCTCCTCGGTGATCGCGCGTGCGTGGACGAGCCGCGTGCCCAACGGCTCGTGTCTCCGCGTGGAAGACGCGAAGAAGATGTCCCCCTCGCGGAAGCAGACCTTCGCCTGCATCGCCCCGCGATCCAGATACAACGTGCCCGTCTTCCTGCCCGAGGCAATGAGCCTGAACACGTCGCCGAGCGAGAAGTCCGTGAGGTTGCCTTCGAATGCCACAGCGCCCTCCATGACGAAGTTGTGGTGCTAGAAGAGGTTTCGGCGTGGCGTGCGCCGCACTTGAGTCGCTCGACCGTTCACGCCGCTTGGGGCTCCGCTAGCCGACCGAACCTCTCCACTGGCCGGAAGAAGGATGACAGCGACGCCACAAGGCGTAGAGTGGGCGAATCATCCAAAAAGGGCGGGTGCGAGAAGGAGCGCACGCGATAGGGCGGGTGCGATGCGGCCGCCACGGTGGGACGGCCTTGGCCTGGAGACTGTCTGATAGAAGGAGGCCCGCATGCTGTCCGATCTCGAGATCGCACAGGGCGCGACTCTGCGTCCCATCGTCGATGTCGCTGCCGACATCGGCATCGCCGAAGAGTACTTGGAGCTCTACGGCCCCTACAAGGCGAAGGTCTCTCTGGACGTGCTGGCGGCATTCGCCGACCGGCCGCAGGGGCGCTACATAGACGTGACCGCGATCAACCCCACGCCGCTCGGCGAGGGAAAGACGGTCACGACCGTGGGCCTGGGCCAAGCCCTCGGCCACATCGGCAAGAAGGTCGTCACCTGCATCCGTCAGCCCTCGCTCGGGCCGGTCTTCGGCATCAAGGGGGGCGCAGCCGGCGGCGGCTACTCGCAGGTCATCCCCATGGAGGACTTCAACCTTCACCTCACCGGCGACGTGCACGCCGTCAGCATGGCCAACAACCTCCTTGCAGCCTACATCGACAACCATATCTACCAGGGCAACGACCTCGACATCGACCCGCACTCGATCACGTGGCGCCGCGTGGTCGACTTGAACGACCGGGCCTTGCGCAACATCATCGTGGGTCTCGGCGGCAAGATGGACGGTGTGCCGCGCGAAAGCGGCTTCGACATCTCGGTCGCAAGCGAGGTCATGGCTGTTCTCGCGATGGCAAGCGACCTCGCCGACATGCGCGCACGGCTCGGGCGCATCGTCATCGGCACGAATCGCAAGGGCGAGCCGGTGACCGCCGAGGACCTGAAGTGCGCCGGCGCCATGGCAGTGCTCATGCGCGACGCCATCAAGCCGAATCTGCTTCAGAACCTCGAGGGTGGAGCCGTCTTCGTCCATGCGGGACCGTTCGCCAACATCGCTCAGGGCAACAACTCGGTGATCGCCGACAGGATCGCGCTCGCGCTCGCCGACTACGTCGTGACCGAGTCGGGCTTCGGCGCGGACATGGGCGCCGAGAAGTTCCTCGACATCAAGTGTCGCGCATCGGGCCTGCGCCCCGACTGCGCGGTCGTCGTCGCGACCGTGCGCGCGCTCAAGGCGCACTCGG
>CAYWCB010000199.1:0-2550 GCA_964456615.1 uncultured Eubacteriales bacterium
GCGCGCGGGATACGGTCGAGTTGTGCGGCGATCTCGGAACGCGCGAGCACCTCGTCGGTCTTGGGGAGCGCGCGCAATCGCGCCTGAATGTCGGCGTCCGGGCTCACGAGGCGATTCTACCCGAGGTCCTGCGCAGCGAGCGCTTGGGCGCTCCCTGCCGAGGAGACTGAACGCTACCGCCTGGGAGGTGCGCGGCCCTCGAGCACGTTCACGCGCTCCGCATACAGGCGCCCGCCGTTCACGTGGAACGGGACCTCGAGCACGCGGCCCCCGCGCAAGACGTTGTAGCCCCTCCCCCCGGCGAGACCCTCGAGCACCGTCCCCTCGGATGTTTCCCCCTGATACACACTCGTCCACTCGTCGAAGTAGACGCGAACCGTCTGCTGCACTGGGACGGTGTTCTGCCGGAATATCACCGCGAGTTCGAAGTGGCCGCCGTCGGCCGCTACGTCGGCGGCTCCGTTCGCGAAGCCCCTCACCGTCCCGCGGCCCTTCTCGTCCACCACGAACCACGTGTCCGAGTAGGCCATCAGATCCGGCATCTCGATCCGACGCCAGTCTCCCTCGATCGATCCCGGGGCCGTCTGCCACCCCTCCTCACCCCTGAAGGAGATGCACGCGCTCGCGCTCGCGCTGGCGACGCTCACGGCGAGCAGGAGTGAAGTCCGGAGCGCGATGCTGCGGGCCACCCCGATGCTGCGGGCCACCCTCCACCCGCGCGGCAGGGGTGTGTGAGGTATGTGAGACCTTCTAGAGGCCGGTCTGCGCACTCCCGGTCCTTCCCGCCATGTGTCCGCCGACCCAGTCTAGCGCGCCGCCCGTCACACGATCCGCAGCCTGTGACCCAGGAACCGGCCAGCGTCCCCCTCGCGACACCAAACGCAACGGCCCGATACCATCAAGCAACGGCCGAAGACCGCCGATGATAATCTGTGACCGCACGCGTCGTCTTGGATAGCCCCGGGGAATCCGCACATGACCCGAGATCACTCCACCGGCACGCTGCGTCACGCAGCACTCGCCGCAGCCCTCATCACAGCCCTCGTCATAGCTATCGCATGCGTGACCGCACCCGCCTCGGCACACGCGGCCGACGAGCCGTGGCTCGTTCGCCTGAACGAGTTTCGCGCGTCGGCAGGCCTTCCCGCCGCCACGGGTGACCTGCCCGGCGTCCAGGGCCGATGGCTCCACTCCCGCTATCAGGCGATGAACGGCAAGCTCAGCCATTCCGAGGACCCGTCCAATCCCTGGTACACCGCCGAAGGCGCGAAGCACACGGGGAACTGCTGCGCTGGCGTCGGTGGCGCTGAGGCGATCGACTGTTGGGCAATGGCGCCCTATCACGCCATGGTCTTGCTCCAGCCGGGCAAGCAGTCCTACGGCATGAGCACCTTCGAGCAGGACGGCAAGGTCGCCTCCACGCTCGAACTCGGATGGAACTGGGCGGCCATGACCGCCTCCTCGTACCCGGTCAGATGGCCCGGGCCGGGCTCCACGGTGCCCTACACGCGCTACTGGGGCGGCGAGAACCCGGATGCCATGGCGGGCAGCGGGTACACCAACCCGATCGGCCTGCCCATCATCATCATGTTCAACGGCGCCCGGACGTTCTCGAATTCGCACATCCGCTGCGGCGGCGTCGCGCTCGAGCACTTTGTTCGCCGAGCGGGAACGAACGCCGCGTTCATCATCCCGCGCAAGCCGCTCGAGCGCGGCAAGACCTATGACGTGGCGATCACCGCATCGGGCACGACGTATCGCTGGAGCTTCACGGTCGGGCCGAAGCGGACGACCGCGCTGTCGATCGGCGCGCCGGAGTTCGCCGAGAACGGAAGCGTTAGGCTCTCGGTAGGTATTGCCGCCGGCGGACTTCCCACGGCCAGGCAAGTCAAGATCGAGAGCAGTGCCGACGGCGTCACCTGGCAAGCGTGCACGTGGGTCCGAACGACGTCGCTCGGCGGCACGGGCAGCACCCAGAGGCCGGTGAGCTCGGCGACGTACTTCAGGGCCTCCTTCGCCGGTGACGACCTGAACGCTCCTGCGACCAGCAAAGCCATTCGGGTCGAAGGCACAGACGGCCGCGCCGCGACCACCCTGCACGTCGATGCGCCCGTTGGCGCGCTGGCGGGCTCGATCCTGACGCTGCACCCGCAGGTCGTGTCGAACGGCGCCTCCGTGCCGTGGACGAGCCTGGTGCTCGAGAAGAGCGCCGAGGGCGTCGAGTGGACAGCGATGCGGACGTACGAGCGGGACGAGCTCGTCGGCAAGCCGATCGTCATGGACGCCGAGGCCTTCTACCGCCTGCGCTACCCCGGCGACGGGCAGTACCGTCCGTCGACGAGCAGCGCGTGGCGGGTCGGCACGATCGTCACCGCTCCCGTCGCGAAGACGCCGCATCGCCTCTGGCTCGCCACTCTCTCGGCGAGCTCGGTCCGAGCCGGTCGCTCGTTCCGGATATCAGGCACCTTCTATCCGAGGCACACGAGAGCTTCGCGCGCGATCGCGATGAAGTCCGCCGGCGAGATCGGTCCGTGGTCGGGGTGGTTCCAG
>CAYWCB010000199.1:2560-3732 GCA_964456615.1 uncultured Eubacteriales bacterium
CCGCTCGGAGAAGGGCCGGTGGGTGCTTCGCCGGACCGTCTCCGCGCTATCGCCCAGTACGGCCCCCCAGCGCTTCACCGCCAGCGTGAATCTGCCAGGGCGCGGACGCTGGCGGATACGCGCGTACGCGGCCGCCGACACCGCGCACGCATGGGGAGCGTCGGGATACCGCTACGTCTGGGCGCGCTAGGCGAGTAGGGCGCGGGCGCGCTGTACTCGCACGCGACGCCCGTCGTGCCGACGCACGCGAATGCCGTCGCGTGGGAATACTCCTTGCATGCGCGACCGCGGACTCTTCATCGCAGGCGTCGTGGCGCTCGGTCTGGGCGTCACCGGACTGGCCGTCGGCTGGCTCCTCGGCTGGTTCTTCGGCGCCCCCGCCGCCGACCTCGGACGCTATTCCTCGGCGGGAGAGCGCATCTACTACACGGGCGTCGGCGAAGACGGCTTACCCATTCCGAGAACGGGCAGCTTCGGCATGGGAATGATGTCCGGCACGGCGTGCGTCGACTGCCACGGCGAGGACGGTCGCGGCGGACGCGTGACGATGATGATGGGCAGCTTCGAGAGCCCCGATATCCGCTACGAGACTCTCACGTCGCCGCACACGGAGCGCGGCGAGACGGAGCCCGGGTGGAGCGACGCCGACATCGCGCGAGCGATACGCGACGGCGTCGAGCCGAGCGGCGATCGACTCAGGGCGCCGATGCCGCGATGGGACATGACCGACAGCGAGATCGACGAGATCATCGCCTACCTGAAGGAGCTGTGAGCGCGATGATGCGAGGATGCGGATTCGGATACGGCAACATGATGGGCGGAAGCTGGCTGGGCGAGATCGTGATGCTGCTGTTCGGCCTGCTCGTGCTCACAGGCATCGTGCTGCTCATCATCTGGGCGATCCGGTCGGTCTCGGGCCAGCAGCACGCTGCGGGACCGCAGCAACCCGGCGCGCCGCCGCCCGGGCAGGCGGCCGGTCCCGAAGAGGCCGTGGCGATCGCGAGGCGCCGACTGGCGAGCGGCGAGATCACGCCCGAGCAGTACGCGGAGATCATGCGAACGCTGGGGGCCGGGTAGCGGGGGGCTGGCCCCGCTGGCTGGCTCGTCGGGAACGCTACTAGCCTCGATCTTTCACGAAGGGTGTCTGGACGCCCTACCGGGGCTCGGATCGT
>CAYWCB010000200.1:0-3660 GCA_964456615.1 uncultured Eubacteriales bacterium
GGCAGCCCGCTGAAGGGCGAGTGGCCGAGGATGGCGCTCGTCCTCGATGGCGAGCCGAAGCAGGCCGTGACCGTGGACAAGCGCGAGTTCACGGAATACACCTTCAAGCTCGATGTGCCCGCCGGCCTCCATACCCTCGCCTATGACCGCATCCGCGCCGATGGACTCCATGCGTTTGGCAAGCGCCACCGAGGGAACGACCGTGAGGACCTTGATGTCCTTGTCCTTGAGCGCGGGCATGTACTTGCCCGGGTTGCCGGCGCCCGTCGTGACGGCCCGGACGCCGTCTTCGAGGACGACATCCACGAGCTCGTCGATGTGCGGGGTCAGCAGCATGAGGTTGACGCCGAACGGCTTGTCCGTGAGCGACTTGGCCAGCCGGATCTGCTCTCGGAGCATCTCGGTCGGCATGTGTCCGGCGCCGATGACGCCCAGACCGCCGGCGTTGCTCACCGCGGCGGCGAGCTCGGCCGTGGCGGTCCACGCCATGCCACCCTGGACGATGGGGTATTCGATGCCGAGCAGGCGACACAATCGGGTCGTCAGGGGCATCCTCAGCCCTCCTTCGCGGGCCCGTCGAGTACCCAGCGCACGATCGCAGCACCCCAGGTGAGCCCGGCTCCGAACCCGACGAGGGCGAGCAGGTCGCCCGGCGCGAGTCGGCCGCTAGTATACAGGTCGTCCAGAGCCAGAGGTATCGAGGCCGCGGAGGTGTTCCCCGTCGTTGCGACGTTGCTGAAGATCCGCTCGCTCGGCATGCCGAGACGCTCGGCGGCGGTGGCGATGATGCGCTGGTTCGCCTGGTGCGGGACGAGCCATGCGAGGTCGTCCACTCCATGCCCGCTCCTGCCGAGCGCCTCGTTCGTGGCGCTCGGTATCACACGGACAGCGAACTTGAAGACCTCGTTCCCGTTCATGCGGATGTACTGCAGCCCTTCGCGGCAGCGCTCCTCGGTGGCGGGCAGGGCGGAGCCGCCGGCCGGGACCATGAGCAGGTCGGCTCGCGACCCGTCCGTCCCGAGCACGATGGACTCGACCCCCGGGTCGTTCCGCGCCTCGAGCACCACGGCCCCCGCGCCATCGCCGAAGAGCACGCACGTGGCCCGGTCGGTGAAATCGATGTGACGCGTGATCGCATCGGTGCCGACCAGCAGCACGCGCCTCGCCCGGCCGGATTCTATGGCGCAGGTCGCCGCATAGAGCGCGTGAACGAAGCTCGCGCATGCGGCCATCACGTCGAAAGCCCCGCAGGACAGCCCCAGCTTGTCCTGCATTATCGCGGCGGTCGAGGGGAAGACGTAGTCGGGACTCGCCGTGCCGACGATGAGGAGGTCGATGTCGGCCGGCTCGATGCCGGCGCGCTCGAGCGCGATGCGCGCAGCCACCACCCCGAGGTCGGAACTCGCCTCGTTCTCGCTCGCGAGCCGCCGTTCGCTGATGCCGGTTCGCGAGACGATCCACTCGTCGGATGTCTCGACCATGGACTGCAGGTCGACGTTCGTCAGTTTGCGCTCTGGCAGATAGGAGCCGACGCCTGTGATGGCGGCATGGCGTGTCATCGCGGTGCGCGGTCCCCTTTCCGACGAGCCGGGCTGCGTAGGAAGGCGGCCCGGGATTGGCGTAGTGTACCTGTGCGCGCTGGCGGGGGGAAGTGCGTCGGCGGGCGATCGACGCCGCTCGGGTCACTCCGGTCTCTCGTCGCGCCCGACGTCATCGGCGATGGCGCGCGTGAGGCCGCCACGGACGGCCCTGGCCGCGACGCCCAGTGCGGCTGAGACGGCCTTCGCGTTCGAGTGGCCATGTCCGATGATGCACACGCCGCCCACACCGAGCAGCGGCGCTCCACCGTATGCGTCCGGATCGAGCCGTTCCTTGAGCCGGCCGAGCGCGGGTCCTGCCAAAGACGCCGCGACAGTCGACAGGACCGTGCCCGTCAACGCTTCTTTGACCTGCGTCAGAAGCATCCTGGACGAGCCCTCGAGGAGCTTCAGCACCACGTTGCCCGTGAATCCGTCGGTCACGACCACGTCGGTAGTCCCGTCGAGCAGGTGGTTGGCCTCGATGTTGCCGACGAAACCCGGCTGCTTCTCGGCGAGAAGAGCGTGCGCCTCGAGAGCGAGCTGGGATCCCTTCGTCGGCTCGCTCCCGATGCTGAGCAGCGCGGTAGTCGGTGTCTCGACTCCGAGGACGATCCGGGAATAGGCGGCGCCCATGCGCGCGAACTCGAGGAGGTTCTCCGCCTTGCAGTCCGCGTTCGCACCCGCGTCGACGAAGACGACGGGCTTGTCGAGCGTCGGGAACACCGTCGCGATCGCGGGACGCGACACCCCGGGGATCCGTCCCATCACGAGCGTGGCGGCCGCCATCGTGGCGCCTGTGGAACCGGCCGAGAAGAACGCGTCGGCCCGGCCCTCTCGAACGAGTCGGCACCCGACGACGATGGAGGAGTCCCGTTTGGCGCGAACCGCGTTCGCCGGGTGCTCGTCCATCGCGATCACCTGAGTCGTCGGCACCGCGGTGACGCGGCCATGGTGGGCGTCGGCGAAGGGTCCGACCACGTCGGCCGGACCCGTCACCAGGACTTCAAGAGTGGATTCGGCCTCGAGGGCCTTGGCGATGCCTGCCAGCACCTCCGCAGGCGCGAGGTCCCCGCCGATGGCGTCGACGCAGACGGTCGCGAGCGATGGCGGGGTCATATCAGCGGATGGCGGAGTACGTCCGGGTCTGCAGACGAGGCGCGCGGCGCTACTCGGTCTCGACGACTTCCTTGCCGTTGTAATAGCCGCACGAGGGGCAGACGCGGTGTGGCAGCTTGACTTCGTGGCACTGTGGGCACACCGACTTGGAGGGGGCAGTGGCCGCGTGCGTCGCACGACGTGAGTCGCGCCGGGCGCGCGAGGTCTTCCTCTTGGGGACTGCCATGGCGGAGCCGGTCCTTCCTCACTCGGGGAGTCGCTTCGATCGCGACGGATAGTCTCGATCACGAGCCGGTTCGCGGGATCCGCCGGCCGTGCGACGCGCAATCATAGCATGGCCCGTTGTGCGCATGCCAGGACCTACACGTCCTCTCTCGTGAAGAGGTTTTTCAAGGCCGCGAACGGCCCGGTGGACTCGAGGTCGGCGTGGCATGAGCACTGCTCTTCGTTGAGGTTGCACCCGCACAGAGGGCACAGACCGGCACAGGACTCGTCGTGCACGGGAGCGAACGGCGCTTCGAGTGTGAGCGCGGCCTCGAGCGCGGGCGCCAGGTCGATCGTCCCGTCCGAGAAGATCGTTTCGGACTCCTGTTCCTCCGGCGCTTCGCCCCCGTGTCCGGGCTGAACGTAGAAGCCCTCGACCTCTGCGTCGATCTCTAGCTCGAAGGGCTCGAGACATCGGGAGCAGGCAGCGGACGTTGTTGCACTCACCGTCCCGTGCGCCACTATCCCGGCGCCGGTGTTCGTGAGTTCGACGAAGAACGAGGCCGGCTCGACGAGGCGGAAGACCTCGTCGCCCACGGCCAGATGACCGAGGGCGAACTCGCCCTGCGCTGGGGCGCTCGCACCAAGGTCTTCCAGAAGCGAAGAGATGTCGACGCGGACCTGCAGCACGCGCGATCAGAACTCCAGTGTGTCGGGGCAGTCTCGCGGCCCTTGGCGCCGCCTACTGGCGCTGGCTCAC
>CAYWCB010000201.1:0-3650 GCA_964456615.1 uncultured Eubacteriales bacterium
TAGGGGCCGCGCTTGTGGTGTTTCTCCCCCTTGGACGGGACAACGACACAGCTCACGACCACCTGGTTCGGATCCGCCCTTGAAGCATCATGCCTGAGCCCTCGGCCCGGGCGCACTCGCTAGTCGAGCTCCAAGCGTTCCCTGAGAGCGAAGAGATCCACGACGATGCGCCTTCCCTTCGTGGCGACGACGCCGTCGCGTGCGAGCGTGGAGATGATGCGACTGGCCGTCTCGCGCGACGTTCCCGCGAGAGTCGCTATGTCGTAGTGGGTCAGCCCCTGTATGACCGGGACGCCGCGGCTCTCGTAGCTCGCCGTCGCCACGTTCAGGACAACGCGCATGACACGATGCGTCGCGTCGTGGAAAGCCATTTCCTCGAGCCTGCTGATCGTCTGCCGAAGTCGGTTGGAGAGCGTTGCGATGAGCGAGACCGCCAGCTTCGGCTGCAGGCGGATCGCGGCGGAGAGATCCTTGCCCTCGAGCGCCAGCACCTCCACGTCCGTCGTCGCGATCACGTCTGCCGACCGGGGTCCCGCGTCCACGAGGCTCATCTCGCCGAAGTGCGAGGGGGCCTCCAGGTAGCTCAGGGCGAGTTCCTTGCCTTCCGGGGAGGCGAGGGTCACCTTCACGCGCCCGGAGACAAGCAGGTACATACACCCGCCAACATCGTTCTGACTGATGATGACGGCGTTTCTCGGATAGCGACGCAGCTGGACCAGTTCGGCGAACGCTTCAACGTCGCTCTCAGCAAGGTCCGAGAACATGGGAATGCTGCGCAGTCTCACAACCGCGGCGCTTCTGGGGGCAGCGACTCTCATGGTCGTGCTATCGGTTGTGTGTTTCCGCCACTTGAGAACGGGGTCTCGCCCCCTCCGCACGGGCGGCGCATGGTAGCATTCCGCCGACTGCCTCTCGGGAGGGACGCCGTGCGCGCCGTACTCTTCGATCTTGACGGAACATTGCTCGACATCGACGTCGAGGCGTTCCTGTGCGCCTACTTCGGTGCGCTCGGGCCGGTCCTTGCGCGACTCACGAACACGGATGAGGAATCCGCCGTCCAGGCGGTCATCGACGCCACCGACGCCATGATGCGGCCGCACCCCGGTCGCACGAACAGGGACGTGTTCGATGTCCGATTCCGCCAGATCACCGGCGTCGACCTGGAGCGCGACGGCAGCATCGTCGACGAGTTCTACCGACGGATCTTTCCCGGACTGGGTACGGGACTCGGCCCCACTCGCGGTGCCAGGGCGGCCGTGGAAGCCGCGACGGGGGCGGGGATGCTCGTCGCTGTCGCGACGAATCCGATCTTCCCCGCCGCGGCCGTCGCCGAGCGGATACGTTGGGCAGGACTCGATGATCTGCCCTTCGCGCTCGTCACGACCTACGAGCAGATGCACGCCTGCAAGCCCGATCCGGCCTACTTCGCCGAGACCGCGTCGATCCTCGAGGTCGAGCCTGCAGACTGCCTCATGGTCGGAGACGACGCAGCACTCGACATGGGCGCGGCGTCCGTCGGCATGAGCACGTTCTTCGTGGGAGAACAGGGCGTCGAAGGCGCAGACTACAGTGGGAGCCTTTTCGATCTGGCCCGGTTGATGCCCCGTCTGGCGGATCGACGGACTCGGAAGGTCTAGACCCTGCGGATCGTCTCGACCCAGGCACCGTCCGAACGCTGGATGCACTCGTAGTGGAACAGCCCTCGTGTCTCGCGCCTGAGGTCGAGCTGGTACGCCAGACCTGAGCATTCGTAGTCACTCACCACGACGAGCTCGTCTGTCGCCCCGAGGCGCACGAGCTCGTCGACGGCCGCGATCAGGAACGGCCTGACGAGCGCAGGCGTGAATCTCCGAACGTCGATGAGGAGGAGCTCCCCGCGCGCGAGACGCAGCGTCGCGCGTCCCCGGCGCGTCTGAGCCGGGCCGCATGGGGCTACGACCCACCGTCTTCCTCGTTCTCGGTTCGTTCGGCCACATTGAGCCCTGCGCACAGAGCCGTCTCCTTCGGTGACAGGTCCTCCCGCTCGTTCCTGCATCGCTCGGAGATGCCCTCATCTGACGCCGGTGTCACCGGAGCACCGCCGAGGACTCCCCGATCCTTGAGCTCCGACTCGTCGTACTCCGAGCGCTCCCTCGTATCGGCATCCCGCTCACAGTCCTTTGCCATCCGTGCCGTCCTCCTCGTTCGTCATCGGTCCGCGGAGAGTGTCGCCGCGAGACCGCTCTGTGTAGAATATCCCCGAGCAGCAACACGTTCGCCGCCTGGAGTGGACGACTGTTCTTCTGCAGGTCCTCGGCCGGCGTCACCGGGGGCCACGACCGGAGGAGAAGAGCTGCGCGTCGACGCACGCACAGACGCGGCCTGCTGCCTGAGCGGGTCGCCGAAAGCGGGAGAGCCAATCGGCCCGCCGCCGAGCGTCCCACCCCCTCCACACACTCCATCTTCTGGGATCCCCGACACCATTCTCCGCACCTCGACGCGGCGAGTGGGTCGTTGGTCGTCCGTCTATTCCCCTGAGTCGCCAAGGAAGGAGGCATGCCGGAGTGCGTTGCACCGCCGAGGGGCACGCCTGAGACTCCTCGGCACACTGCCCGTCCTGTCCGTTCCAAGGAGGTGTATTACATGGCGCATGAGGACCACGGCGCGTTCGATGAGTACCTCGCGACTCGAGGCGTGACGCGCCGGGACTTCCTCAAGTACTGCGGATCCATCGCGGCTCTGCTCGGTCTCTCCGAGACCGTCGTCCCGCAGATCGCCGCGGCGATCCAGCAGGGCGCGAAGCTCAAGCCGGCGATCTGGCTCAACGGCGGCTCGTGCACGGGTTGCACCGAGTCCGCCGCCCAGGCCGACTACCCCGACATCGCGCAGATCGTCCTCGAGATCCTGTCGATCAACTACTTCGAGACCGTCATGATGGCCGCTGGCAAGTCTGCCGAGGAGGCCGCGTCCGAGACGATCGACAAGGGCGGCTACATCCTCATCTATGAAGGCTCGGTCATGCGGGGCTTCGATGGCAACACGCTGTTCGTTGCTGGCGGCCCGGATAATGCGGACTACAAGACCGGCGTATCCATCCTCGAAGAGGCGGCCAAGAACGCCGACGCGGTCCTGGCTGTCGGCTCGTGCGCCGTCGACGGCGGCTGGGTCGCGGCCCGGCCGAACCCTGCCGACGCGACGGGAGTCCTTCCGTTCCTCAAGTCCAAGGGTATCGACAAGCCCGTCATCAATCTGCCGACGTGTCCCGTGAACCCTGAGTGGATCGTCGCGATGGTCGTCGATGTCCTGCTCCTGGGGAAGCTCGAGTCCGGCGCCATCCTCGACGAACTGGACGAGTTCAACCGACCGAAGCTCATCTTCGGCCAGACGATCCACGACAACTGCCCTCGACGCGGCCATTTCGAGAACGGCGAGTTCGTCAAGGAGTTCGGCTCTGAAGAAGAGGAGAAGGGCTACTGCCTGTACGCCGTCGGCTGCAAAGGGCCACAGACGTACACGAACTGCCCGATCGTCCGCTGGAACTCGAAGCAGAGCTGGTGCGTCGAGTCCGGCTCCCCCTGCATCGGGTGCGGCAACGCCAACCCGGTCAACGCGGGAGGCAACTGGGTCGACGTGGGAGCTCCGTTCCTCAACCGCTTCCGCGACCTACCCAT
>CAYWCB010000202.1:0-1313 GCA_964456615.1 uncultured Eubacteriales bacterium
AGGCGATCATCGTCGGCCAGATGGCCGAAAGCGGGGGTATGACGGTACCCATGTGTCGAACCTCCCGTGAGTCGGTCCGCGCTAGCCGCTGAGGATGAGCGCGAGAACGAAGCCGAGCAGTGCGAGCGCCTCGGTGAACGCGATGGCGATGAACATCGTGGTCTGGACGCGGCCGGCCATCTCGGGCTGGCGGGCCATGGCCTCGAGCGCCTTGCCGCCGACGATGCCGATGCCCACGCCCGGGCCGATGGCCGCGAGTCCGTAGGCGAGGCCGGCGCCGATGACGTTGACCGAGCCCTGGAGGCCCTGTGCGGTTTCCGCTGCTGCCACTGTCGTTCCTTTCTGCCTGCCGCCGCGCTCGGCGGACATCAACCGTGTTCAGACTGCACGCCGACCGTCGGCCGACGCGGATTCCCTAGTGCTCGGCGGCGTGGAGCGAGCTGCCGATGTAGACCGCCGTGAGGATGGCGAAGACGTACGCCTGGATGAACGAGACGAACACCTCGAAGGCATACATGAGAACGGTCATGACGAGCGACAGAGAACCGACGAGCACTCCACCGATGCTGAACTGCGCCCATGCCAGCGCCACGAATGCGCTGAAGATGCCGATGATGATGTGACCGGCGTACATGTTGGCGAACAGTCGGACGGCGTGCGTGAGCGGCCGGATGAGAAAGGTCGACAGGAACTCGAGGACGAAGATGTAGCCGCCCAGACCGATCCTCGCGAAGGGCCCCATCTGACGCACGCCTGAGGGAATGAGGCTCTTCATGTATCCGAAGAAGCCGTTCTTGGCGAATCCGACCCACACGAACACGCACCACGTCATGATCGCGAGCGTCGCGGTCACGCCGATGGTGCCCGTCCCCGGCCGCAAACCCGGGATGAGCCCGATCAGGTTGTTGAACAGGATGAAGAAGAACAGCGTGGCAACGTAGGGGAAGAACCTCAAGCCCTGCTGTCCCATGACGTCCACGCACATGTTGCGGACGAACTCGACGCCCGCTTCGGCGATGTTGGAGATGCCCTGGGGAACGAGCTTCACCTTGCGCGCGGCAATGAGGAAGAACACGGCCGTGAGTACCGCCGAGACGATCATCCAGAAGATGTAGTTCGTGAACACCCACGGGTCGCCCGGCGGGACGGCGTGCGCTTCCTCGAACGTGCTGAACACCGGCAGGTTCGCCAGTTCGTGCAGCAGTTCCGCTACCTTCTCGCCAAGCCCTTCCACTCAGGTATCGCCCTCCTTCGCCGGTCGGCTCAGCTACCGAGTCCGGATTCGCAGCACGCCCGCGTAGCGGGCGAGCTCG
>CAYWCB010000202.1:1362-3648 GCA_964456615.1 uncultured Eubacteriales bacterium
GCGAACGGCACGAAACCAGCCCTCACGTACGCGTGGTATGCCCACAGGACGCCGATGACGAGGGCCATCCTGCCGAAGAGGAGCAGCGCGACGAGTGCGAGGCCCGCACCCGGGCTCTCGGCGTTCATGAGGCGGAAGCTCGCCCTTGACGCGACGAGCAGGCCGACACCGGCCGCGACACCGAGGAGAAGTCCGAAGAACGGCTGCGACAGCAGCCCCACGACGCTAGCGAGTATTCCGCCGCTCAGAGCCCACACCCCTCCGGTTGTACGAGCACGAACCGGCCCTTCCCCGACCACCCGGCCTCCGGAGAGTGCGCACAAGAGAGCGCCCAGCGCGCGAAACGACGGCGCGCACGCGCAACGATCGCCACCGGGGGGCGGAAAGCGCGCTAATCGTACACGAAGGGCTACGGCACGACAACAGAGGCTAGGGCGACGGTTCCCCGGGCGCACCGGGGGCCTTGCTCGCACGCCCACTCGCGTCTTCGCGCGCGTCGTCAGCCGGCGGGAGGTGCGCGCGCTCGCTCGACCCGTCGTGATGGTGTGCCGACTCGTAGATGCCGAGCCAGTACGCCATGAAGCCCGAAAGAACGGCCAGCACCGCGAACGTGAGCAACTTGACGAAGCTCGGCGCGTACCGGACGGCGTACGCGCCGACGGCCAGCGCGATGGACCAGATGTAGATGATGATGACGGTCTGCCTCTGATCGAATCCGCGTCCGAGCAGCCGGTGGTGTATGTGCCCGGTGTCGGCCTCTTGAATGGGACGCCCGCTGCGCATCCGCCTCACGATCGCCGAGGCAGTGTCGAAGATCGGCACGCCGACGATGAGCAGAGGCACCACGAGCGCGATGGCCGCTACCGTCTTCATCACTCCGAGCAGGGACACGGCGGCGAGCGCGAAGCCAAGGAAGTTCGAACCCGAGTCGCCCATGAAGATCGACGCCGGATAGAAGTTGTATCTGAGAAAGCCGAGGCACGCGCCGATGAGGGTCGCCGCGATCGCCGCGGCCATGAAGTGGTTCCCTTGTGCGGCGAAAAGCAGGAGGCTGGCAGCGGCGATGGCCGTGACCCCCGCAGCGAGGCCGTCGAGTCCGTCGATGAGGTTGATGACGTTCGTGAAGCCCGTGAAGTAGATGAGGGTAGCTGGGATGCCGAGCATCCCCAGCGCAACGAGTCCCCCGCCGAACGGGTTGCCGATGTATTCGATCCGCAGGCCCGCGGCGATCGCCACGGAGGCCGCGATGAGGTGGCCGGCGAGCTTGGGAAGCGCCTTGAGCCCCACGATGTCGTCGATGAGTCCCACGGTGAAGATAGCGACGAACGACAGGTACACGCCGACCAGCGACGCGCCTTCGGCGAGCAGCGGACCGTCCCAGCCGAGGTAGCGCTCGCCGAGGAGTTGCACGAGCAGCGCGGCTGTGACTCCCGCGAACATCGCGGCGCCACCGACGCGCGCGATCTCGCCCGAGTGGACGCTTCGCCCGCCCGGCCGGGCGACGACACCGTACTTGAGCCCGACCCTCCGCGCGACTGGAGTGAGCAGAAGGGTGACCGCGCCCGCGACGGCGATCAAGCCGAGGTAGTGCTGGGCGCTCACGAGGAGCCGGCCCCAGAGTCAGGGCCCGCCGCTTGGTGCGGGTCAGACATCACCTGTCGCGGGACGATGCCCGCCTCAGAGAGCAGCTCTTCCGCGAGCGCGTCAGGGTACGGGTCGCGATACACGATCTCGACGATGCCGGCGTTGATGAGGATCTTCGCGCACAGCACGCATGGTTGGTGCGTGCAGTATGCGGTCGAGCCGTCGATGTTGGTGCCGTGCCGTGCTGCCTGCACGACAGCATTCTGCTCGGCGTGGATGGCCCTGCACAGCTCGTGATGCGATCCCGACGGGATGCCCATCTGGTCGCGGAGGCAGCCGACATCGTCGCAGTGCCGCAGCCCCGTGGGAACGCCGTTGTAGCCGGTCGCGAGGATGCGCTTGTCGCGCACGATCACCGCGCCGCAGCTACGCCTCACGCAGGTCGCGCGACCCGACACCTGCTCGGCGATCGACATGAAGTACTCGTCCCAGGACGGGCGGGGCATGATTCCCTCCCCTACTTCGTGCCGAAGAGTCGGTCGCCGGCATCCCCGAGACCGGGGACGATGTAGCCGTGGTCGTTGAGGTGGCTGTCGACGGCGGCGCAGTAGATGCGGACGTCCTGGCATGCCTCGACGACCTCGGTGATGCCTTCGGGCGCCGCGATGAGCACGAGCAGGTTGATGTGCTTGGCCCCTCGGG
>CAYWCB010000203.1:0-2429 GCA_964456615.1 uncultured Eubacteriales bacterium
AGCCCGAGATGGACGCCTCCCCCGACGCCATCGAGCTCGAGCATCCTGCGCTAGCCCATGTTTCCCTCTTCGCGCCCCCACCGCTTACGCAAGACTGCGGAATCGTGAGGAGGCCAGTTGGTTTTCTTGGGAAGCGTAGTGACAGACATGCCTGCGTTGTTTTCTAGTTTGTGCTTGATTTGATGCGCAACAGTTGATACCTGTCAGAGACAGGAAGCGATGTTTCTGCGCACCGTCAAGGCCGCTGGCGCCGAGGGCAAGCCCGTCGAGTACGTGCGCCTGGTGGAGAGCTACCGCGAGGGCGGCCAGAACAAGCAACGCGTCGTCTGGAGCCTGGGCCGCAAGGACGTGCTCTCGGCGCATCTGGACTCGCTCGTGCGACTGCTCCGAGGCGAACCGTCGCCCGAGCAGACCGTGCGCGTAGGCGACGTCGAGGGCAAGGAGGCGTGGGACTGGGGTCCGATGCTGGTGGCTCGAGAGCTTTGGCGCGAGCTCGGCTTGGAACAGCTTTTGGAGCGACTTGGAGGTCGCGGCCGGTCCGACAGCGCGGCGCTCAGTGACCGTGCGCTGGTGCTCGTGGCCAACCGACTGTGCGCTCCGAGCAGCGAGCACGGATTGGCTCGGTGGCTCGAGACCGACTTCGGCTGCGACCGGTTCGGGCGCAGGTGGATCCCGCAATGGCGAGACGATGAGGAACGAAGAAGCAGCCCATTGCCACGGGTCAGGGTCGAGTTTCGGCAACTCAAGCAATGGTACCGCACGCTCGACCAGCTTCATGTGCGCAAGGCGGACATCGAGCGCGAGTTGTTCCTGCGGCTGCGCGACCTGTTCAGCCTGAACGTCGACCTGGTGCTCTACGACCTGACCTCGACGTACTTCGAAGGGCACGGGCCGCCACTGGCGGAGCATGGCCACAGTCGCGACTGCAAGCCGCGCAACCGTCAGGTGCAGGTCGGTTGCGTGATGGTCGATGGCTGGCCCATTGCTCACCACGTCTTTGGCGGCAAGCTACGAGACAGTCAGACCGTGAGCGATGTACTCGAGGACTTGCAGCAACGCTTCGGTTTGCGTCGCGTGGTGTTCGTCGGTGACCGCGGGATGGTGACGAGCGGCAACATCAAGCTGCTGCGCGAGAAGGGACAGGGCTACTTGGTCGGGCTGCAGCGACGACGCCGCGAGAAAGTCTTCCGCTACATCGAACGCGCCACTGGAGCGTGGAGCGAGTGCGACCTTGGCATCAATGCCAGCGAGAAGGCCGAGCCGCTACGGACCAAGGTGCAGGAGGTCTCCAGTGACGAGCCGGGTGTGCGTATCTTCGTGGTGCAGTCCGACGAGCGGCTCGCCTACGAGCGCTCGCAGCGGCTTGAGGCGATGGGCCGCGTACGCAAGCGGCTCGAGGCTCTGCAGCGTCGAGTTGAGCGAGGTCAGATCAAGGCCGCCGAGAAGGTGGGCGCGGCGGCCGCACGCATCATCGGCTCCCATCACGGCTATCGCTACTACGACTGGCGCTACGAGCAGGGAGCGTTCCGCTTCTTCGAGCGCGAGGCCGAGCTCGCGCGGGAAGAAGCCTACGAGGGCAAGTACGTCATTCAGACCGAGGAAGCGGATCTGTCCGCTATACAGGCGGTGCGCCTGTACAAGAGCCTGAGCGAGGTGGAGCGCGCCTTCAGGAACCTGAAGGACGTGATCGAGATGAGGCCCATCTACCACCAAACGACCGAGCGGAGCTGTGCGCACATCTTCGTTGCCGCTCTGGCGTTCCTGTTGCACCGCGCCCTCGAGAAGAAGCTCAAGGCGGCAGGCTCGGACCTGTCCGCCACGGAGGCGCTGCGCACGGTGCGCGTTGTGGACATCGCGCTCGGGGCCGAGATGACGAAGCGATCGGTCACTCGCGGCTCGGCCCGCGCGGCCCAGGTGTTGCGGGCCCTGGGCATCAGCGATATCGACCCTCTTCGGCTCGGAGGTACGGTGGGCCGGTGTAGTGCCAAAACGCGATCCGAGGCGGCCAATTCCAACCAGTTACAGACGCATTAGGGAAACATGGGCTAGCGAAGCAAAGCCCGTTCTGCGAGGACACCGGCCCAGATCCCGTTCGTCCGCAGATGTCGGCATTGGTCGAGCGGCACGACGCGATTGCCGAGCGTGCACCGCAGGCCCGCGTGGTCCCCTTCGGGCTGGCCGAGCACCTCGAAGCGCCCATCTGGCGCGAACAGAATGGGGGCCGCCCCCTTGAACTGCACCAGTCGGGCACGGAGCGACCAGGGCGGTCCGGCCCAGAGCTCCGTCTCCGCCTCGAAGCTCACCGCGAGCAGTCGGCCGTCCCCCGTGGAGGCCCCGCAGCTTCCTCGGGGGAAGGTATGCCAGATCCGTCCTGACACCGTATCCAAGAGGTCGAAGTGCTCGCGGTCGCCAAGCGCCACCGTCCGATG
>CAYWCB010000203.1:2439-3612 GCA_964456615.1 uncultured Eubacteriales bacterium
GCACGCCGCTACGCTCCCCTGCGCAAAAGCGTGCCACACCTCGCCGGACACGGGATCGCGCAGCTCGATCCCATTCTCCGCCTGGCGCGCATCGCCGCCCTCGGGACACCCCCACAACGGCCACCGCCCATCCTGCGACCCAGGTTCCCTCGGCGCCACTCGCCCCGTGTCGAGCTCGATTCGGCCCGACCCGGTCAGCAGCACCCTGTGGTCCTCCGCGAACCCGCGCGGCTCGACAAGTTCGAGCCAAGGACGCCGGCGCGGGCCGTAGAGGAGCGCGCCATCCGAGGCACGCCACGCCGCATCAGCCCGTTCGGCGACCACAACACGCCCGTCAGGGCTGATTCCCAAAGGGGGCCTCACCGGCCCTATGCTCGCGAGTTTCACCGGGTTACGCCCCGATCGAGTCGGCACGACCATGAGCTCTTGGCCGTTCGTCGCCAGCACCACCCACTCGCCATCGGCACTGACGGCAGGCTGCCAATTGAGAACATACTCTGGGGCGTCCACGTTCGTCGAGGTGGGCACTGGGATCGCTTCGCAGCGCCGGCCATCCGCCTGGCAGACCACCAGCGCAGGGTCGGCGAGGCAGAGAAACACCATCGCACCGTCCGTTTTGCGCCGCCCGAACGAAATGAGCGAGTGCTCTCTAATCGGGATTTCCGTTCCAGAGGAGGTCTCGTAGCGCGAATTCGCCGACCCTACCTCGGACCCGACCCCCTCCGCCCGGGCCACATACAAGACGTCATGGCCCGCCGCAAAGATGAGCGGAAACGGTCCAGAACGAGCCCGTTGCCGATCGGGAATGGACCGCTCGAGCTTGCCGGTCCGGGGCGACCAGATCTGGACCTGCGTCGACCGTCCGTGGCGCGTGGAGTTCGCGTACAGGACGCCATCGCCCGAAAAAACGCCACAGTACGAGTCCGTCATTCCCGGCAGCACGATTCGGTGGCCGCTCTGCAGGTCGACAATGGTGTCCCCATCCAGCTGTGAGCACAGCGCCGCGAGACGCCCGTCACGCGATAGCGTCACCGAGACGCCCTCGAACGCGCCGAGCACTTCCCCCGTCTTTGCGTCGAGGACCACGGCCCCGTCGCGGGAGCCCCAACCAACACCAACGACTCCACCCGGATACCACGCCATATCTGCGTAGTCATCACATTCCGGTTTGGG
>CAYWCB010000204.1:0-3593 GCA_964456615.1 uncultured Eubacteriales bacterium
CTCGTGGCTCATATTGGCGAGGAATTTCGACTTGGCCTGGTTGGCCTCCTCGGCGCGGGTCTTCTCCTCGGCATATTTTTCGGCCAGTTCGCCAAGCCGCTTCTGCGAGGAGCGCAGGTCCGCGACGGTGCTCTCCAGAAGCACCGCGTCCAGGCCGGCGACGGCGTCCCTCACCCACGCGCGGGTGTGAGCGTCGTCGGAGGCGACGAGTATGCGCTTCACGTGCACGGTCCTATCGCTCCATCGACTTCCCGGGTCCACGGTCCACGTAGCACAAGGCGCCGGGCGCGGAGATGTGTCCCCGCCCGACGCCTTTGTCGGTCGTACGTCGGCTCTCGCCTGCCGCAAGGGCTAGACCACTGACAGGTACCGGTCGAGCTCCCACTTGCTGACCTGCAGCCGATACGAATCCCACTCGGCACGCTTGTTCTCCACGTAGAACTCCTGGATGTGCTCGCCCAGGACCTCCCGCATGAGCTCCGAGTGCTCGAACTTCTCGATCGCCTGGCCGAGCGTGCCCGGCAGCGTCTCGATGCCTGCATCGGCCAGCTCCGCGTCGGTCATGTTGAAGATGTTGTTGCTCGCCTCGGGCATGAGCGGGAGCTCCTCCTCGATGCCCTTCAGGCCCGCGCCGAGCATGACGGCGAAGGCGAGATACGGGTTCGCCGAGGGATCCGGAGAGCGTAGCTCGACGCGGGTCGCGTTCTCCTTGCCCGGTTTGTACATCGGCACGCGCACCATCGCCGAACGGTTCCGGCGCGCCCACGAAACGTAGACGGGGGCCTCGTAGCCGGGAACGAGCCGCTTGTAGGAGTTCACGAGCGGGTTGGTCACAGCACAGAATTCGGGTGCGTACTTGAGCAGGCCCGCGATGTAGTGCTTGCCGATCTTTGACAGGTGGAAACCCTCCGGATCGTTCGCGTCGTAGAAGGCGTTCCCGTCCTTGGTGAACAGGGACTGGTGCGTGTGCATACCCGACCCGTTCTGGCCGAAGATGGGCTTCGGCATGAACGTGGCGTAGACGCCGTTCGCCATCGCGATCTCTTTCACAACGAGGCGGTAGGTCATGACGTTGTCCGCCATCGTGAGCGCATCGGCGTAGCGCAGATCGATCTCGTGCTGCGAGGGTGCGACCTCGTGGTGGCTGTACTCGACCGGGATTCCCATCTTCTCGAGCGTGAGCACGGTCTCGCGACGCAAGTCGGAGGCGACGTCGAGAGGAGTGAGGTCGAAGTAGCCACCGTGATCGATGATCTCGGTGCCCCGATCGTCGGCGAAGTAGAAGAACTCGAGTTCCGGGCCGACGTACATCGTGAAGCCCATGTCCGCCGCCTTGGCCACGACGCGCTTGAGCGCGTAGCGCGGATCGCCCTCGAACGGCGACCCGTCGGGCTTCACGACGTCGCAGAACATGCGGCCGACGCCCTGCTCGGAGGGGCGCCAGGGCAGGATCTGGAACGTCTCGGGGTTCGGGAATGCGATCATGTCCGACTCCTGGATGCGCGTGAACCCGTCGATCGAGGAGCCGTCGAATCCCATGCCCTCCTCAAACGCACCCTCGAGCTCGGTGTCGGTCACGGCGAAGGACTTGAGCATCCCGAGCACGTCGGTGAACCAGAAGCGCAAGAACTTGATGTTCCGCTCTTCTACCGTCTTGAGGACGTAGTCCTTGTCGAACGTCGGTGTCATTCCTGCCTCCCGTCCCGGCGCGCGTGCCGCGCCGATCTGTCTGGGGTCGTGGTCCTTCTGCGAGACTACAGGGCCTGTGTTTCGTCGGTGTTTCGCTCCGGACACGCGTCTCCGGGTCCCGCGCCCGGGTTGTCCGCGGCGCCGCATTGCGGGGTCCGCCGTCGATCGCCGCGCGCACGTGGTCTAGCTGGCCGAAGGCGCTTCACAGCGCTACGCATACGTGTAGAGCTTCCCGTAGGGCCGATGTGACACGGGAACGAGCTTCGTGAACGGCACCGCCAGCACGTCCTCGATGCCGACGTCGAGGGCCGCGCAGTATCCCTCGAGCACGGGACGGAGCTCGGCCAGATCCTCCTCGGACGCTTCGAAGACCCCGACTTCTTTCCCGCACTGCCAGGACTCGACCCCTCCGCGGATGTAGATCGTCCCGCCGTGCATGCCCGTGCCGACGTAGCCGCCTACCACGGGACCTTCGATGCGCGAGTCCATGCCGAGCAGCACGAGCAGCCCGCCGGCCATGTACTCCCCGAAGAAGTCGCGAGCCTTGCCGCCGCAGACCATGACCGGGATAGCGTTCTCGTAGGCCTTCATGTGGATACCGACGCGGTAGCCGACGTCGCCCTCGATGAAGACCTTGCCTCCACGCATGCCGTAGCCCAGTACGTCGCCGGCGTCCCCGTGCACGATGACGGTGCCCGCATTCATCGTGTTGCCCACACCGTCCTGCGCATTCCCGAACACCTCGAGGGTGGGCCCGTCCAGGAACATCGCGAGGTCGTTTCCCGGCGTCCCGCGGACCTCGATCCGCAGGTCCTTGCCCTTGAGCCCGGTCCCGATGTAGCGCTGCCCGTTCACGTTCTCGATCACGACGGTTGCGGCTCCCTCGGCCGCAGCCGCGCGGACCGTCTCGTTCAGCTGTTTGTAGTAGACGTCCCGCGAGTCGATCCGGACGACGTCGCCTTCCCGATGCACCTCGGGCTCGACCTGCAGGTACCCCTGGACGGGACTTTTGCGCTCGACGCTGAGTTCGACTGCCATCGGCCTCTCCCTAGAGTCCGGCGGGCTTCACGCCCAGGATGTCGCACGTCTGCGCATCAAGGCCGACGGCCCGCAAGCGTTCGCGGCTTCCCCTGAGCGACTCGATCGCGTTCACGCCGAGAGCGCCCAGGATCTCTTGCAGTTCGTGACTCCACGCGTGGACGAGGTTCGCGAGCCGCTCGGCACCCCACTCGGGATCGACACGGCGCGTGAGCTCGGGCTTCTGCGTGGTGAGGCCCCACGAGCAATTGCCGGTGTGACAGCCCTGGCACAGGTGGCACCCGAGCGCCATGAGCGCCGCCGAGGCGATCGCGACGACGTCGGCCCCGAGCGCGATCGCTTTCGCCATGTCCGCCGAGGAGCGGATCGAACCTGCGGCGACGATCGACGCCTGGTTGCGGATGCCTTCCTCCCGCAGCCGCTGGTCGACGACCGCGATCGCGATCTCGACCGGGATGCCGATGTGGTCGCGGATGATCTGCGGCGCAGCACCCGTGCCTCCGCGGAAGCCGTCGAGGTAGACGTAATCGGCGCCGGCCCGAACGATGCCGGACGCTATGGCGGCGACGTTGTGCACCGCTGCGATCTTGACGCCCACCGGCTTGTAGCCGCTCGCCTCCTTGAGGGAGTAGATGAGCTGCCTCAAGTCCTCGATCGAGTAGATGTCGTGATGCGGCGCCGGAGAGATCGCGTCCGTGCCTTGCGGGATCATGCGCGTCGATGAGACCTCCCGGTTGATCTTCTCGCCCGGCAGGTGCCCGCCGATACCCGGCTTCGCGCCCTGCCCCACCTTGATCTCGATCGCCGCGCCGCGCTGCAGGTACTCCGGATCGACGCCGAAGCGACCCGACGCGACCTGAACGATC
>CAYWCB010000205.1:0-3561 GCA_964456615.1 uncultured Eubacteriales bacterium
TCTCCGCGGCACGCGTCGAGGACACCGGCACGACCGTCTCGATGAACCGCTCGTAGAACAGCGTCGCCATCTCGGTGCACCGCGGCGTGACGCCGCCGACGATCTTCGGCGTGTTGCGCGTCTGGTAGACCGGATTGCCGGGATCCACGCGTTCGGGCGAGTACGCAAGGAACAGCGTCTTGCCGACCTCGAGTCCGTTCGATTCGATGATCGGCTGCACGATCTCCTCTGTCGTCCCGGGGTAGGTGGTCGACTCGAGCGTCACGAGCGTGTCCTCGCGCAGATGCGGCACCACAGAGCGCGCCGCCTTTTCCACGAAAGAGGTATTCGGCTCCTTCATCTCATCGAGTGGCGTCGGGACACAGATCGCTATCGCGTCGCATTCCTTCACGCGGCCGAAGTCCGTCGTCGCTTCGAGCAGGCCCACGGCGACCAGGTCCGCGACTTCTTGTGACGGGATGTCGGGGATGTAGCTCTTGCCAGCGTTGACGTCGGCCACCTTCTCGGCGGATACCTCGAGACCGATCACCCGGCTTCCCGCCTTGCCCATCTCCACGACGAGCGGCAGGCCCACATAGCCGAGACCGATGACGCCGTACGTGGCTGTGCCATCCCGAAGCTTGTCCTCCAGGCTCATGTCCTCCCCGTCCACTCCTCGTGCCGTCATAGATCCAGGTGGCGTGCCTGTGCCCTGCGCGTGCGAAACCCGGCTATCGTATCGCAAACATCAGCTCGCCCGAGCACGCAAGCTCCTGGTCGACGCTGGCCGTCGCCGATCCGAAGCCGATGCCGGCCCTGGCCTTCGTGATCTCGACCTCGAGCCGAAGCATGTCGCCGGGTCGCACCTGTCGCTTGAACCGGACCTTGTCGATCCCGGCGAAGAACGCGAGCTTGCCGGCGTTCTCGTCGAGAGAGAGGAGCGCGACCGCACCCACTTGCGCCAGCGCCTCGACGATGAGCACGCCCGGCATCACCGGATAGTCTGGGAAGTGGCCCTGGAAGAAGGGCTCGTTCGCCGTGACGTGCTTGTACCCCACAGCCCGACTCCCAGGTTCGTACTCCTCGATGCGATCGATGAGCAGGAATGGGTAGCGGTGCGGGATGATCTGCTTGATGCTGTCGATGTCGAGCATCGGACTTCCCCTTCCAGATGCGGTCGGATGATCGCGCCTCGTCGCGCCACGATCAGCATGCGCTCCCTGACGATCCGTCAGCACGGTCGGTGTGCGCGTCGGTCTCGGCGCGCCTCACGTCCGCGCCGACAGAGGCGAGCTTCTCGACGAAGCGCTCGTAGCCGCGGTCGATGTGGTGGACGTCATGTACGGTCGTCTTGCCCTCGGCGGCCAGCCCTGCAAGCACGAGCGCGGCACCTCCCCGCAGGTCCGGCGAGATGACGGGCGCACCCGAGAGCTGCGGGACGCCCTGAACGAGCGCGTAGTGGTGCTCGATGCGGATGTTCGCGCCCATGCGCGACAGCTCGTCGGCGAACATGAACCGGTTCTCGAAAACGTTCTCGGTGATCGTGCTGCTGCCCTCGGCAACCGAGAGCAGCGTCATGAACTGCGCCTGCATGTCGGTGGGGAATCCGGGGTGGGGCAGCGTCTGCACGTCGGTCGCGATGATGTGACCCTCTCGATGCACGGTGGCCGAGTCCCCCGTGCATTCGACGGTGCTTCCGGACTGGGCGAGCTTCACGAGCACCATCTCGAGGTGCGGTGGCGAGAACCCCTTCACTGTGAGAGGCCCCCCGGTGAGCGCGCCGGCGACGAGGAACGTGCCGGCCTCGATGCGGTCGCCGATGACGGTATGCTCGACGGGGTGCATCTCCTCGACCCCCTCGATCTCCAGAGTGGAGCCCTCGCCGGATATCCGGGCACCCATGCCGTTCAGGAACGCGACGAGGTCTGCTATCTCGGGTTCGCGCGCCGCATTCTCTATGAGGGTCGTCCCGCGTGCGCGCACTGCGGCCATCAGGAGGTTCTCCGTGGCGCCCACGCTCGGGAAGTCGAGCATGACGTGCGCACCTGCAAGCCCGTCGGCCGGTGCCTTGGCGTGGAGGAATCCATGGCCGAGCGCGATCTGTACGCCAAGCTCCTGCAGCCCTCTGATGTGCATGTCGATCTTGCGCGACCCGATGTTGCAGCCGCCGGGCATGGCTACTTGCGCCTCGCCGAGACGAGCGACAAGCGGGCCGAGCACCGCGATGGAGGCGCGCATTCGGGCCACGAGCTCGTAGGGAGCCTCTATGCCGTCGACATCGCTCGCATCGACAGATACGGAGTGCCCCGAGCGACTGCAGCGCGCCCCAAGACCCTGCACCACTTCGCACATCGTCTCCACGTCCGAGATGTCCGGAACGTTGTGGAGCACGGACGTGCCAGGAGCGAGCAGCGCGGCGGCTATCAGCTTGAGCGCGGAGTTCTTGGCGCCTTCGACACGCACCTCGCCGGAAAGCCGCCTGCCTCCTGTGACGACGATCGAATCCATCGCTGACAGTCTATCGGTTCGCCGCAGGGAACGCGCAGCACCCAAGCGGTGTCCCCGGGACGGACGGCACGCCCGTCGGGGCAGTTCTCACCTTCGGGTGGCGTCCGGTCCTGCTACTGATGACGCTCCGCGAGTTCGACCTGCAGCTCGCACCAGCGAAGGTCGCGCTCGCACGCGTTCACCTCGTCTGTGTCCTCGACGGCGATCGACGCCAGCCGCTCGCGCGTGAGCTCGAGGGCGGTGCGGGCGCGCTCCAGATCGATCTTGGACGCGGCCTCGGCGTCGTCGGCGAGGATGATGACCTTGTCCTCGTGGATCTGGACGTAGCCCCCGGAGACCGCGAACCACTCGATGTCCTTGTCGGCGTTCCACTTGACCCGGACCTCGCCCGGCCGAAGCACGCTCACGAGCGGCGCGTGCAGCGGCAGGATGCCGATCTCGCCGTCGATGGTGGGAGCGACGACCATCTCCACCTCGTTAGTGTAGACGATGCGCTCGGGTGTGACGATCTCGACCAGAAGCGTGCGCGCCATGCTCGGGCTGTCCCTTTCGAAGCGCCTAGACGGCCGCGGCCATCTTCTCGGCGGCCGCGAGGGCCTCCTCGATGGTGCCGACGTAGCGGAATGCCTGCTCGGGCACGTCGTCGTGCTGCCCGGAGACGATCTCGTCGAAGCCGCGGATGGTGTCCTCGAGCTTGACGTACGCGCCCTTCATCCCTGTGAACTGCTCGGCGACGAAGAAGGGCTGCGAGAGGAACTGCTGGATCTTGCGGGCGCGCGAGACGGTGAGCTTGTCCTCCTCGGAAAGCTCGTCCATGCCGAGGATGGCGATGATGTCCTGAAGGTCCTTGTAGCGCTGCAGCACGGCCTGGACGGCGCGAGCCACCCGGTAGTGCTCCTCCCCGACGACACCCGGGTCGAGCGCGCGCGAGGTGGACGCCAGCGGGTCGACGGCCGGGTAGATGCCGAGTTCGGCGATACCGCGGGAGAGAACGGTCGTTGCATCAAGGTGCGTGAACGCCGTGGCCGGCGCCGGATCGGTGAGGTCGTCGGCGGGCACGTAGATGGCCTGCAC
>CAYWCB010000206.1:0-3543 GCA_964456615.1 uncultured Eubacteriales bacterium
CACTTCGTCACTGTTGGAGGTAAGGACGCGTCGCTTCGCTCCGGCTGTTCGGCTTGAACCGGAACGGTGTTCGGCTTGGAGCGTTACGCTGTTCGCCTTCGGCGGAATCCGCAGCTCCGCAGGGTCTTCGGGATCTCACAGGCGGACGTCGCTCGAATCCTGGGCACCACGCCGCGCACCGTCAGCCGGTGGCGCGCGTCCTCGGCGAACCGGGCGAATCCGCGTCCCGCCATCGCCCGCTCTTTGCGCGAGCTTGCCAGGCTCCGTTGGCTTCTTGAGACCGATCTTGGCGTTGACGCGACCCAGCACTGGCTCCGTGCGCCAAACGCGGCCCTGCGGGGCCGGGCTCCGCTCGATCTGATGCTCGAGGGCGACTGCGAGCGCGTGCTCGGACTCGTGATCTCACTCGGCCAGCGCGGGCTCTACTGAGCGGCACGGTCCCACCGTCACCGTTCGGACTGCCGACGACGACCGTTGACGCGGTCTACTACCGTGCGATGAGGGAGGTCTACCTTCCGCTGGACGCGACCGGTGCGCGTCTGTTCGGCGGCTGCTTCAATCCGATGGGTCTGCCCGCTCTCTACCTCTCCCAGGATCCCGACCTCGCTCTCATGGAGAGCACAGGTGCCCTGGGATGGACGGGTCATGAGACGTTCGCGCCCCGCCGAATCGTTTCCGTGCGACTCCTCCTGCGAGTGGTTATCGACCTTGTCGATGGGGTGACACTCGAAGCCGTGGGCCTGGAGGAGCAGGACCTTGTCGGGCCGTGGGCGACTCTGGGCGCACCCTGTCGGACACAACTGTTCGGCGAGCGGGCTGCTGCGGAAGGGGCGGAGGCGCTCAAGTACCCCTCGGCGCTGGACCGCGCGCGACACAGTATCGTCGTGTTCCCGGAGAACCTCCACTTGGGGAGCAGCATCGACGTCACCGGAGACGACGAGTAGCACCCGGCCCGGAGCTCGAGCTCACTCGAGGCGCGGATCCACTCGGCGCGCCCACTGCCACCGGCCGAGCGCGTCAACCTACTCCGGTCCGAACAACTCCAGCGCCTCCGACGGCGCCACAAAGCGCAGCCCCGGGACCCGCAGACCCAGCAACGCGGCATCCCCTGTCACGACCGCCTCCGCCCTCGCGAAGACGGCGGCCTCCACGACTGGATCGTCGTCGGGATCCGAGCTCCACCTCTCCCTTGCCCACTCGAGCGGAACCACTTCGCAAGACGCCGCGATCTCCTCAGCCACGATGTCAGCCAACTCGGCATCGAATCCGAACTGCGGACGAGTGAGCACGTCGCGAACCTCGGAGAGCACGTGGAGGGAGACGATCCCCTCGAGCCGGCCGTCGCGAGCGGCGTCCACGACTTGTCCCGGGAGACCACCGAAGAGGACGGCTGATATGAGAACGTTCGTGTCGATGAAGATCCGCGGGGCCACGATCAGTCGGACGACTCGCGCGTCGCCTTCGCATCATCGGATCGGCGACGCCATTCGCCGCGCATCTCCGCCACGACCTCACTCACGTCGGCTTCCGTGATGCCGCGCTCGGCTGCCTGTGCGCGGGTCGTCGCAACCAGGCGGTCCCACCGGGACGTCACCGGTTCGGCGACGAGAGCGTCCTCACGCACGAACACGTTCATGTCCGTGTCCTCGGTCAGACCGAGTTCTACGACGACCTCGCGCGGAATCGTGATGGTCAGGCTGTTGCCCACCTTGCGCGCCTTCACCTTCAACGGTCTCTCCCTAGGTCGTGTATACATGGTATATACAACAACTTGTTCGTGGCGGCAAGCCCCGGGGTGCCCCACGCGAGGATCATCGACGCCAAGTGGTTGGACGTCAGCAAGCCTCCGCTCGTGCCCGTGTGTCAGCGCCGGCGCTATCTCCTCTTTCCGATTTGATAGCGCGGGTGATATCATGGCACGGTCGCTCGAACAGATCGTGACCTCGGGCGCGCGCGTCTCGAAACGAGAGCTGTTCGCGGCGCTTCGAGAGGCTGGCTACGAGGTCTGCGCCACCAGCAAGCCCACGCATGCCGTGGTCCGCGGAGGGCCGCATCCCGTGGTGATCGCGACGAAGAGAGACGACATCCTTCCGGTCTATGTGTCCCGGATGGCCAGAGCACTTGGGTTCCGTCAGGGAGGCAGCGATGAGTGAGACCTACGACTTCGACGCCTACACCGTGGACCTCGCGCGGGAGGATGACGGCAGCTACGTCGCCGAGGTGGTCGAGATGCCCGGTTGTCTGGCAGCAGGTTCGGATCCCAACGAGGCGATCGCACTGCTGCGGGACTCGTTTGCCCTGTGGGTGGCGGAGGCCGAGGATTCCTGCCGGCCGGTTCCCGGACCGGCGCGCGAGGGACCGGGCGGCAGGCTTCTACTCCGCCTGCCCAAGTCGCTGCACGTGCGGGTCGCGCAGGCAGCCGCGCGCGACGGCGTCAGCGTGAACGCTTTCGTCACCGCCGCCGTCGCCGAGCGCGTGGGCGAGGCGTCCGCACGCCGCTAGGACGGCGTTCGGGATTCCCCGACCCGACCGTGATCCTCTAGCTCGGAGAGGTCGACTTCGCGAACCCCGTCCTGCCGCCGAACCTCACCTGGAGTACCCGGTCGCGGCCGCGTGTATTCACGCCTCGAGCACGAGCCGGCGGGGCGAAGGTCGGCGTCTTCGAGTACGCGAATGGGAACGGCGTGGCGGACGGTCGCGACTGAGCCGTGAGCTAGTTCTTGCCATTACCGATGTCATTTGATATGACTTTATCAATGCCACCCTAGAGCACGGAGTGGTTGAGGTGTCCGAATCCAAGCACTACTCGATATCCCGCGAGGAACTCATGGCTCCCCGCAGCCTCGATGCCGCCGCGTTGCGAGAAGCGCTCGGACTGACCATTGCTGAGCTGGGATCGGTGGCGGGCAAATCACCCCGAAGCGCAGCCCGCTGGATCGCCGCAGAAGAAGCGCTGCCTTCCCGCGGGAACTCAGCTCGAGCAATCCGGCGTCTCGCGCGGCTCGACTTCCTGCTGACGGACGTGATCGGAGCCGAAGCTGGCCGCGCCTGGCTAAGAACGCCCAACCCGGGGCTCGCTGGCGAGGCTCCGATCGATCTAATGACGTCGGGACGGCTCGAGGACGTCATCGGCGTGCTCGAGCTCCTCGCCGACGGGGGGCCCCTCTAGGCACGGCGTGCTTCCTTCGATCCAGCTTGCAGGCGAGTGGTTCCGCTGCGTGAGCCTCCGAAGAGACCCGCTCTCCACTGAGGGCGCGTTCCTCATGGGCGGTCGGTTGAATCCCCCGGGGATGCGCGCGCTCTATCTCGCTGCGACACCCGCGCTCGCCGTAGCCGAGCACCTACAGCTCGCCGGCTACTATGGAGTGCGTTCGTTCCCGCCTCGGCTTCTCGTGACCGTGCGGGTCGCGCTCGATCGGGTCGCTGACCTGAGCGACGAGGGGCTTGTGCGCCTCGCGGGTGTGGTACCCGTCGCGCTGTTCGATGAATGGCGGCTGACACACGTCGCAACGCCCGCGCAGGAGTTCGGTGCCCGGCTCATTC
>CAYWCB010000207.1:0-3515 GCA_964456615.1 uncultured Eubacteriales bacterium
CGTGCCGTCCTACAAGGAGCAGCGAGACCAGATCACGGACAAGGACCTCGGCAACGTCGGCTTCTTCCTGTATCCGCTCCTCCAGGCGGCCGATATCGCGATCGTGCTCGCCGACGCCGTGCCGGTCGGCGAGGACCAGCTGCCGCACCTCGAGCTGACGCGAGAGATCGTACGGCGGTTCAACAACACCTTCGGCGAGTACCTGGTCGAGCCGCAGGCGATCGTGCCGAAGGAGGGAGCGCGCGTCCCCGGTACAGACGGGCGCAAGATGAGCAAGTCCTACGGCAACGCCATCTTCATCTCGGACCCGCCCGAGGAGATCCGCGCCAAGATCTCGTCGATGCTCACGGATCCGGCGCGCAAGCTGAAGACCGACCCGGGCGATCCCGACATCTGTCCGCTCCATCAGATCCACAAGCTCATCGGCGATCCGGCCGAGGTCGCCGAGTTCGACCGCTGCTGCCGGGTGGCCGAGTGCGGCTGCGTCGCCCACAAGAAGAAGCTGACCGAAGACCTCGCGGCCTACCTGTCGGAGTTCCAGAGTCGCCGGGCCGAACTCGCCGCCAAGCCCGGGTTCGCGTGGGAGGTCCTGGCCGCAGGCGCCGAGAAGACCCGGCCGGTCACGAGCGAGGTCATGGACAACTGCCGCCGGCTCGTTCGCATCGACGAGGCCTAGGGCCGACACCGCACCATGTCGACGTACACCGTCAAGACCGAGGTGTTCGAGGGTCCCTTCGACCTGCTGCTGAGCCTTGTGTCCAGGCAGAAGCTCGATGTCGGCGCGATATCCGTCTCGGACATCGCCGACCAGTACCTCGAGCACCTCGAGCGCATGCGCGAGCTCGACCTCGATGTCGCGAGCGACTTCCTCGTGCTGGCCGCCACACTCCTCGAGATGAAGGCGGCGCGGCTCCTGCCCACCGAGGAGGTGTACGTCGGAGACGAGCTCGACGATCTCTCGCCTGAAGAAGCGCGCACGCTCCTCATCGCCCGGCTCCTTGCGTACAAGCAGTTCAAGAACGTGGCATCCGAGCTCTCGGCACGCCTCGGGGCGGAGTCCCACATGCATCCGCGCCAGGCGGCCCTCGAGGAGCCGTTCCTCAAGCTGATGCCCGACTACCTCAAGGGGCTCACGCTGCGCGGTCTGGCGGTCATATGCGCCGACCTGCTTCACAGGCGCGAGGCGTTCTTCCTCGAGGCCGAGCACGTCGCGAGCGCTCCGATCTCACTCGAAGTGCACGCCGCGAACGTCACGAGTGCGCTGAAGCGGAAGAAGCGCACGACCTTCCGCGAACTCGTCGGGACTGCACCCACGCCCGAACTCGTGGTCGTGACGCTGCTGGCGGTTTTGGACCTCTATCGGCGGAACGAGGCCGGCCTCGAGCAGAAGGAGCTCTTCGGCGACATCGTGGTGACGAGATGCGACAAAGGAAGGCGATCGTGACCGAGCCGGTACCCTCCAGCCTTCGCGGGGCCGTCGAGGCGCTGCTGTTCGTCACGGACGAGCCGGTGTCCGCCGCGCGCATCGCCAAGGTCCTCGATGCGAGTCCGTCCGATGTGTCCGGGGTGCTCAGCTCGCTTGCCGAGGAGTACAAGGGAGCCGAGCGTGGCTTCCAGCTTCGCGAGGTCGCCGGGGGCTGGCGGTTCTTCACACACCCGGCCTTTCACGAGCAGATCGAGTCGTTCGTGCTGTCGTGGGACACCCGCCGCCTCTCCCAGGCGGCGCTCGAGGCGCTCGCCGTCATCGCGTACCACCAGCCCGTCACACGCGCGGGCGTGAACGCTGTTCGGGGAGTGAACAGCGAGGCCGTCATCGCCTCGCTCGTGGAGAAGGGCCTCGTCCGCGAGCTCGGCCGCGACAAGAACCAGGCCAACGCGATCGTGTACGGGACCACGAAGCCCTTCCTCGAGAGGTTCGGCTTGAAGAACCTCTCGGAACTGCCGCCTCTCCAGGAGTTCGCTCCGGACTCCGAGACCGAGAGAGCGATCCGCGACAGGCTCTCGGCGGTCGAGGGTCCCTCGCTCGAGCTCGAGGACACAAATGACGATATCGCCGAGGTCGACTAGGTACGCGCCGATGACCGCATCCAACCCCTGCTCGGGTTCGGCGGCCGATGACGCCGAGCACGCCGGCACCGCACCAGGCGCAGACAGCGCCGCGGAAGGCGTGCCGCACGCGGTGCCGATGCGTATTCAGCGGTTCCTGGCGCGCGCGGGCGTGTCGTCGCGACGGGGAAGCGAGAACCTCATGACGGCAGGACGGGTAACGGTCAACGGGCACATCGTGACCGAACTCGGTGCGAAGGTGGATCCCGCGAGCGACAGGGTCGAGGTCGACGGGATGCCCGTTCGACTGTCTGACTCGCCTGTCTATCTCGCGCTCAACAAACCCTCCGGCTACGTGAGCACGATGAGCGACCCTCACGCGCGACGCACGGTCGCGGAACTCGTCCCGACCGAGGAGCATCCGGGCCTCTTTCCCATCGGACGCCTCGACATGGACACGACCGGGCTGCTGCTGTTCACGACCGATGGCGATCTGGGGTTCCGGTTGCTCCACCCACGGTTCCACGTGACCAAGACGTACAAGGTGGTGGCGGACGGGCGTGTGGGCGCCGAAGACGTCGAGCGGCTGCGCGGCGGCATCGAACTCGAGGACGGCCTCACCGCACCCGCGAAGGTGGACCTGCTCGAGGCAGGAGAGACGTCCCGGGTCGAGATCGCGATCCGAGAGGGCCGCAAGCGCCAGGTGCGGCGCATGTTCTCGGCGGTCGGGCATCCCGTGCTCGAGCTTCACCGTACCCGCTTCGGCCCCGTTGAGATCGAGGAGCTCGAGCCGGGCGCATCAAGAACGCTCGACACCTCCGAGATCCGCGAACTCAAGCGGGTCGCGGGACTTGGAGACGCGGAGCGGCTTGCATCCGGGGCGCCACCGGGCCCCCGACCGCGGGGCGAAACGGGGGACTAGGTGGCACTTCTCGTCTTCAGTGGGGGAGCCAGAAGCGGCAAGTCCGCACTCGCACAGGAGGTCGCACGCGTGCGCAGCCTCGACGGCGCTCGCGTGGCGGTCGTCGTGTTCGGCGATGTGTCGCTGGACACCGAGATGGCAGAGAGGATCGAGCAGCATCAGGCCGATCGGCCGGACGATTTCCGGGTCGTCGAGGCAACCGAAAGCCGCTCCTGGATCGACCAGGTCACGGACGATGAGCTGCTCCTGCTCGACTGCTTCGGGACGTGCGTCGCGCTCGTGATGGACGAAGAGCAGCGCGCCCTGCACCCGGAAGGCGGCTCGCGAGATGAAGGTGAGATGTCGCCCAGCGGACTGGCGCCGGCCGTCGAGACCCGGGTGAACGAGATCGTGGATCTCCTCGCCGCGCGAGCGGGGGACACCATCGTCGTGACGAACGAGGTGGGGGAGGGCGTCGTCCCTGCTTACGCCTCGGGCAGGCTCTTCCGCGACGTCATGGGGCGAGCCAATCGCCGGCTCGTGCACTTCGCAGATGCCGCCTACCTCG
>CAYWCB010000208.1:0-3509 GCA_964456615.1 uncultured Eubacteriales bacterium
CCTGCGGGGGACGTCGAGACGATCCGCACAGAGCTCGTCCTCGCCGACCTCGGCACGACGGAGCGCGCCATTCCCCGGCTCGACAAGGAGGCCAAGCACGACAGGGCGCTCGAGCCCAAACTGGAGCTCGTCAAGCGCGTACACGAGTGGATGGCGCAAGGACACCGCGCTGGGCGTATGGAAATGACCGATGACGAGCGCGCCATGCTGCGGGACCTGCATCTGCTCACGATGAAGCCGATGCTCTACGTCGCGAACGTCGACGAAGCGGACATCGGCCGTACCTACCCCGAGATCGACGGTCAGGTGCCGATCACTATCTGCGCCGAGATCGAGGCCGAGATCGCCGAACTCGACCCGTCGGAACTTGCCGAGTATCTCGAGGTCGAAGGACTCGAAGAGCCGGGGCTCAACCCGCTCATCCGTCGGGCGTATCAGCTCCTCGGACTCGAGTCGTTCTTCACGGGCGGGACGAAGGAAGTGCGGGCCTGGACGATCAGCAAGGGCACGACTGCGGTAGAAGCGGCCGCGGAGGTCCACACCGACATGGCGCGCGGCTTCATCAAGGCCGACGTGGTCTCCTTCGAAGATCTCGATCGGTACGGAAGTGAGGCCGGGACCCGGGCTGCGGGACGTTTGCGGATCGAGGGCAGGGACTACCTCGTTGCCGACGGCGACGTCATGCACTTCCGCTTCAATGTCTGAGACCCGCGCTTCGTGACGGCCGCTCTGGCGACGCTTGCCGCCGCGCTCTTCGGCGCCGCGGACTTCCTCGGCGGTCTCGCCAGCCGGCGGCTCGCGCGCTCGTGGTCACTGTGCGCTCCCAGATCGTAGGCTTCGCAGTCCTGCTCGTCGCCGCAGTCCTGGTCCCCGCGGTCGTGAACGGCCGCGATGTCGGCCTCAGCGTGATCGCCGGAGTGTCGGGCGGAACGGGCGTCCTCGCTCTGTACGCGGGCCTGGCGACCGGCAAGATGGGGGTCGTCGCACCGATCACCGCAGCTCTGTCCGGCTCACTGCCCGCCGCGTACGACATGCTGCGCGGGACGAGCGTGAGCTCCGTCGGCGTGGCCGGCATGTTCGTCGCGCTCATCGCCATCGTCGTAGTCAGCGTTTCCGGGCACCAGCAAGACGAATCGGGCTCCGCAGGGAGGGCTGTGTCCTTCGCGCTTCTCGCGGGTATCGGCTTCGCCGGAGGCCTTATCGCGTACGAGGGCACAGCTCACGACAGCGGGTTCTGGCCCCTGGCAATCGGGCGAGCGACGTCGGTCGCCGTGCTCGGGGCGATTGCGCTCGTGTGGTTGCGTAGCCTGCGCCTCGATCCCGACGCCTCCAAACCGGCCGTTCTCGCGGGTGTGTTTGACAGCCTCGCGAACATCGCCGTCATCTCGGCCATGCGCCTCGGTCCGCTCGCCATCGCATCCGTGCTGACCGCGCTCTACCCCGTTGCGACAGTGCTGCTCGCGCGCTACGTTCTTGAGGAGCGGCTCCATGTCTGGCAGCAGATCGGTGTTGTATTGGCCCTCGTCGCCGTCGTCCTGACGGCACTTGCCTAGCTGTACGGCCGGGGACGGCGGGCGTGCGCGCCTCCCCGACGCTCCTCTGAGCATTAACGAACCCGAACGCAGACCCTACTACGACCAGCGCGTATTCGGCGCATCGCTTGCTGTGGCACAGCCACAGTCCACCGTCGTCCGCGCTTCCCGGGCCATCGACTCGCGCGAGGACGTGATATGGCAACACAGCAGCGACACCCCGATCGCGGCGGCAGCCCAGGCGACCTGCTGCCTGCCGCGAACCCGGCAGCGGCATGCGGGCGTTCGGCAGCGTGCCGAAGATGTGGCAGCGTATCTCGGCCGGTGAGGTCCGCGGCGTCGTCGCGCTCGTCGCCTGTACCACGCCAAAGGCCGGACACGAGGAAGGGCATGTCGCCATCGCACGAGAGCTCATCCGAAACGGCGTGCTCGTGCTGGTCTCCGGGTGTGCGTCGCACGCTCTGCTGAACGCAGGGCTGTGCTCGACTGACGCGCTCGAAATCGCGGCGCCCGGCCTTCGGTCCGCGTGCGATGATGCCGGTGTCCCGCCGGTGCTCACAATGGGTAGCTGCGCCGACAACACGCGGATCATCCAGACCTCCGCTCAACTCGCGCACGTCGAGTGGGTAGACTCGAGCGAGATGCCGTTCGCCGTGTGCGGTGCGGAACTCGCCAACGAGAAGACGATGGGTCAAGGTCTCGCGGTCCTCGCGCACGGGATCAGCGTGTTCGTGGGCTCCTCACCGCAACTCCCGCTCCCCGAGGAATGCGGAGCTGAAGAGCCGGCGGGGGAGACCCCGACGATCCCCGGGTCGGCCGCCGACAACCCCCTCGCGGAGTTCTTCTGCTACGGCGGGCTCGAGTCGATGCTGAGCTCGCGACTGGTCGTGCGGAGCGACCCCGCTGAGTCAGCTTCAGGCATCTTGTCTCACATTGACGCCAAGCGCATCGCGCTCGAACAGCGTCTCCGTGAGGAGCTGGAGGCATTCGCCTTGCCGGTCGAGTAGCGGTTCACGAACGCCGCGTGCTCCACTAGAATGGCGGCACCGGGGCGCAGTTCGACGCCCGCAAGCGCTGCGCGGGCACTGACATCGCAGCATTCAGTCGGACCAGGCAGCTCGCATCTGATTCCTCGGCTGCCTGGTTTCGTCGTATCTGCGGCAGGGTGGGGCGCGGGCACCGACCGCGATCGCAGACCGGTTCGTTGGCAGTCGAACCGCCGAAGAGGCGCGACCACAAAGGAGGCGCACAGCACCGATGGAGATGGAGATCGGACGAGGCAAGACCGCACGGCGCGCGTACGGATTCGACGACATCGCCATCGTGCCTTCCCGACGGACTCGAGACCCCCGTGACATAGACATCACCTGGACATTCACGTTCAAGGGACGTGAGTTCTCCTTCGCGTTGCCAGTGCTCGCGTCGGCGATGGACGGCGTGGTGGACCCTGCGTTCGCCGTCGAGATGGGCAAGCTCGGCGGCCTGGCAGTCCTGAACCTCGAAGGCATCCAGACCCGATACGAAGACCCGGGTCCCCAGCTCGACGCGATCGCGTCGTTCGAGAAAGAGGTCGCGACCGCCAAGCTGCAGGAGATCTACCGCGAGCCGGTCAAGCCCGAGCTCGTCACACAGCGCGTCAGACAGATCAAGGACGGCGGCGTCATCGCAGCGGCCTCGCTCACGCCGCAAAACGTCGAGCGGCACATCGAGGCCGCCATCGACGGCGGCATCGACATCCTCATCATCCAGGGCACGGTTGTCTCGGCCGAACACGTCTCGAGCTACGACAAGCCGCTGGACTTGAACGCTTTCGTGCGCGACATCGAGCTGCCGACCATCATCGGCGGCTGCTGTAGCTACCAGGGGGCGCTTCACCTCATGCGCGCGGGCGCGGTGGGCGTGCTGGTGGGGGTCGGCCCGGGCCACGCCTGCACGACGAGGCGAGTGCTCGGCATCGGCGTGCCGCAGGCGACGGCG
>CAYWCB010000209.1:0-3499 GCA_964456615.1 uncultured Eubacteriales bacterium
ATTCCAGGCGTGAATCCCAGGTGGATTCCAGATGCTCGTTAAAGATTGAGGCTAGCATTCGCGCTACCGGTCCATCTCGGCGCATCCCGGCACATGTGACCGAAAGGGGACATCATGAAGATCGCCGATGTCATGAACAGGAATCTCACCACCATCACCCTCGGCTCTACCATGCGCGAGGCCGCCGAGATCCTAAGTCACAGCCGCGCGAGCGAGCTCATGGTCATCGACGATCGGGGCGAGTTCGTCGGCGTGTGCGCCGAGGGCGACATCATCCGTGCGATCATGCCCCGCTTCGAGGACATCATGCTCTCGAGCGGAACGCTCTACGAGACGTTCGGGCTCTTCATGGAGGCCGGCAACGAGAAGGCCGACCACCCCATCGACGAGGTCGTGATCACGCGACCGATCCAGGTCTCGTCGACGAGCGACGTGGTGAAGGCCGCCGCTTCGATGGCCTCCGAGAAGATCCACCGGCTGCCGGTCGTCGACGACGGAGAGCTCGTCGGGACGATCTCGCGCGCCGACATCATCCACGCGGTGCTCTGCACGTAGGCGCACCGGTCCGGACTCAGGCGCGCGCCGCAACGGCGACCCGAGCCCGCACACCCCCGGGCGCGATCCGCCCTACTCGTACGCGATCGCGTCGCGCACGCTCACCTGCGACGCACGCCATGACGGCAGCAGGCTCGCCAGCACGGCGATGACGAGCACGGCTCCGAGCCAGATACCGACGCCCGCGAACGAGAACACATAGGTCAGCGGCAGGTTCATCGCGCCTGAGAGCGCGTTCGTGAGCAGGAGTGAGATCGGCCAGGAACCCAGGGCGCCGAGCCCCCAGGCCATCAGCCCCACGACCACGCCCTCGGTGATGAAGATGCCGAATATGGAGCCGTGACTCGCGCCGATGGCACGCATGACGCCGATCTCGCGAACCGACTCGAGCACGTTGATCGTCATCGTGCCTGTGAGGCCGATCACCCCGACCGCCGCGAGCAGCGCGGCCATGATGACGAGGAACGTGACGAGGATGTTGAGTTCGCTCCCCAGCCGTTCGCGCATGCCCAGCTGCGTGTCGGAACCGGTGGGGGTCATGTTGGCGTCGTCGAGCCGACGCTCGAGTTCGGTAGCGACGGTGTCTTGCGCCGCCTCGGTGTGCGATTCGGTCGTGACGAGCAGCCGCGTCACACCCCCGGCCGACTGCGTGACGCTGTCGAGCTTGGCCTTGCCCATGAAGACGGTGGGGCCCATCAGCTGTCCCGTGACAACGCCCACGATGCGGTAGTCCCCCTCGTCGCCGTGGATCTTGAGCCGCACGGTGTTGCCGACCCGCATCTGCGCCTCGTCCTTCGAGATGTCGGTGTTCACCACGATCGCATCGGTATCGTCTTCGTCGAGCCAGCGTCCCGACACGAGGGTGGGCGTGATGAATCGGGTGTCCGGGGGCAGACCGATGGCGAAGATCGATTCGTTCTCGCTGCCGTCGTCACGCTGGTACGAGACGCCGGACTCCACCCACGTCTCCACGTCGGTCACGCCGGGCACGTCACGCGCGATCCTCTCGATTCCCACTGCCGGCTTCGGGCGGGCGAACGTCACCTGCGCGTCGTAGTTCCACCACGCGCCGATGTCGGTGATCGTCTGCAGGATCGAGGCGCGCACCGAGAGCGTGCCCATCACGACCGCCGAAGCCAGCGTCAGCGTGAAGAGCGTGAGCGCGAGTCGGCCCTTCCTGAGGAATGTGTTGCGCAACGACAGCGCGACCGGCCGCGGCAGCCCGCGCATCAGACCGAGGACCCGATCGACCAGGCCGTGGCCGAACGCCGCCGCCGAGATGCCGGCGGCATTCAGCGCCTTCACGACCGTGATGCGCGAACCGAGACGGACCGGAACGAGTGCGGCCAGCAATGGCACGAGCAGTCCGACCACGATCTCGAGGGTGATGACGTAGGAGGGCGGGACGAAAGAGGTCACGCGGAAGTTCAGCACGCGGGCCGCATACTCGATGAAGAAGCGCCCGGCGATCGATCCGACCGGCAGTGCGACCGCGACCGCAAGAAACCCGTAGATGCCGACCAGCGTCAGGTACATCGCCATGATCTGGCGCGAGCGGCCGCCCATCGACTTCATGATGCCGACCTGCTTGACCTGCTGCGTCATGATCGCCGAAATCGTGTTGATGACGAGGAACGCAGAGAGCGCCAGGGATAGCACGCCGAGTGCAAGGAGTAACAGCGACACAGCCTTGAAGATGTCTCCGAGGAAGTGGCTGCCGGGCTTCGGGACCGACATGTTGTAGACCTGCACGCCCATCGGCGCGAGCACGTCGTCACGCACGTCCGCAGCGAGCCGGCTGGCCTTCGCGCGCGTCAGCTTCTCGTCGGCGAACACGACCGAGAGGCTGTTGAAATCCGTCGGCTCGTCGAGCCCGGGCAGGGCGTCCATCGAGACATACCCGATGACGGTGCCCGTGAACGTCGTCGGGAACGCATTGATGTCGTGCGCGAACCCACCGACCCGCAACTTCGCCCGCTCCCCTGCAGCGGTCTCTACGGTGAGGACGTCCCCGACCTCGTAGTCGTCGGCTTGAAGGGCGCTACGCTCGAGTATCACGACCCCCGGCCCGGGCGGCCACTCGGCACCTTCCTCGGGAGTCACCCGAGAGATGCGCATCTCATCGAAGGACGGCAGCGCGAACGCCCGGAGTGACGACCATCCCGCCGTCGATTCGGACGGCGTCTGGTCCGTCGTGAATCGAAGTGATAGCCGTCGCCTCGCTTCAGCGAGGAGTAGCTCGGGCTGGCGCTGGACCTCGCGAAGCTGGCCTTCGGCGAAGTCCGACGTCGCGTACTCCGCATCCGGCGGACGGCTCGAGGCGTAGTCCTCGTCGAACTCGCGGAGCAACACGCCCCGCCCGCCCATGACCACGGCGATGGCGAAGACCCCGACCGCGATCGAGAGCACGACCAGGAGCGTGCGCGACTTGTTGGACGTCAGATCCGAGAGGACCTTGCGCCAGCGGGGCGGGAGGCTCATCTCGAACGGCTCGATATCCTGCGCTCGCCCGCACGCGGTCCGACGCCCGCCGCCGGCAGCGCCTCGCTCCGGGCGCGGTGTGTGACCTCTTCGATGATCTCTCCGTCGTGAACGTGGAGCGCGCGCCTCACCCGCGAGGCCATGTCGTTGTCGTGGGTGACCATGACGATAGTCTTGCCCTCATCGACGAGCTTCTCGAACAGGCCGAAGACGGCGTCGGCGGTCTTGCTGTCCAGGTTGCCCGTCGGCTCGTCGGCAGCGACGATCGGAGGGTCGTTCGCCAAAGCGCGCGCCACCGCCACGCGCTGCTGCTGTCCACCGGAAAGCGCCGAGGGCAACTTGTAGGCCTGGTCGGTCATCTCGACTTCTTCGAGCAGGGCCATCGCGCGAATGGGCCGCTCGCCGGGCGTGTAGACGCCGCAGAAGTCCATCGGGAGCATGACGTTCTCGATGACGGTGAGCG
>CAYWCB010000210.1:0-3485 GCA_964456615.1 uncultured Eubacteriales bacterium
CGAGCCACGAGCTCAAGACGCCCGTGGCGGGCATCCAGCTCTTGGCCGAATCAGCCGCGCACGCCGCAGAGGACGGCGATAGGGAGCAGGCGCTCGTCTTCGCCCGACAGATAGAAGAGCAGTCGTCCCGTCTTCAGCGACTCGTCATGGACCTCCTTGATCTCTCGCGTCTGGAAGGCGAGGGTGCACCTGCGGCAATCACGAACGTACGCGAGAGCGTTCGGAACGCGATTGCCGGTCACAACGCCGCTGCCGAGAACCGCGGTCTATACCTCACATTCGACGACCGCCAGGCGGCGGGGCAGGACGCGTACGCGGCGGTCGATCCGACCGATCTGGCAGTCGCCCTCGACAACCTCATCGACAACGCGATCACGTATACCGAAGCTGGGGGCGTCAGGATCGAGCTCGATCTCACGGACGCTATCGTGCGGCTGGCCGTCGTCGATACCGGGATGGGGATCGCCGAGGCCGAGCTCCCCCGCATCTTCGAACGCTTCTATCGGGTCGACAAGGCGCGCTCACGCGACAGCGGCGGCACGGGTCTCGGACTCGCTCTTGTGCGGCACGTCGCCGAGCGGTCGGGCGGAAGCGTGGAGGTCGCCTCGATCCTCGGGAGGGGCTCGCGGTTCACGCTTACGTTCAAGCGGGTCCGCTGAAGACCCAGACGTGCGTGACGGCCTCCTCGACCGTCAGCGCTTGAACGCACACCGGCCCCGGATGGGAACGTGCGAATCCGCCCTCAGAACGACGGCGCCTGTCGCAGGTGGGCGCACGTGAGGACGATGCGACGTCCCGCTGCCACCTCGAGCGCGGCCGAGCGCGCCAGCACGGCTGAAAGGAATGCCTGGTCCGCGGACGCTGCGTCCAGCTCGATGTGGAGGAGACCGTCGGTCCAGGTCGCGCATAACGCGACCGCGCTGCCTGGCGCGAGTCCCCCGCACGGCATCGGCTACCCGCAGGATTCCCGTGAGCCACAGGATGCGTCGCCGTTCGGAGTAGGTGACCCGGCCCCAGGAGACGGCTGAATCGTAGCCGAGCACGTGCCCGGAAAGATCGGCGACCGCCTCGACGATCAAGGCATCGGGCGCAGACAGAGTAGCCAACGCTGCCCCGGTGCGAGCCTCATGCGCTGAACGCTCGGATTGAGAATGCGACGCGTGCTCGTGAATGTCGGCCGCCAGCACAAGCAGAGCGCGATCTGGCGTTCGCAGGCCGTGCAGCGGCGAGAGGTGGTCGAACAACTCGCCGGCGTTAGAGGCGAGGTCTGACGACACCTCGGCGAGGTCGCTTTTCGGCAACATGAATGCGTTCAGCGCCGCACCGGTCTTGACTCTCACCCCGGTCGCTATCCGTACACGCCGCCTACGTAGTCCGCCGTCTCCTTATGGGCCGGCGCTTCGAAGACCTCGAGCGTGTCGCCGTGCTCTACCAGGCGTCCCATGAGGAAGAACGCAACGCGGTCAGACACCCGCTGTGCTTGAGCCAGATTGTGCGTCACTATCACGATCGTGTACTCGGCGGACAGCTCGAGCAGCAGCTCCTCGATGCGCGCCGTGGAGATCGGATCGAGGGAGGCACATGGCTCGTCCAACATGACCACGGCCGGCCTTACGGCGAGCGCGCGCGCGATGCAAAGGCGCTGCTGCTGGCCGCCCGAGAGCGAGAAGGCTGAGTCTCTCAACGAGCCCTTGACTTCGTCCCACAGGTTCGCATGGCGCAACGCCTCTTCCACGACCGCGTCAAGCTCCGCCCTATCGATACGGCCTCTGTGCTCACGCACCGCAAGTGCGATGTTGTCGCATATCGACATGGGGAACGGGTTGGGGTGCTGGAACACCATGCCTACCGCGCGCCTAAGGGCCGTGACATTGACCGAACGGTCGTAGATGTCCATGCCGTCCAGCGCGATCCTTCCGGTCATGCTGAATCCCGGGATCTCGTCGTTCATGCGGTTGAGGCATCGCAAGACCGTCGACTTGCCGCAGCCCGATGGGCCGATCAGGGCAGTGATCCGTGCCTCGGGGATTCCCATGGAAACCCCCTGGAGAACAGACTTCGCGCCGTAGGACGCCGCAAGGTTCTGGACCTCGATGATGTCGCGCGCTGCGAGCCTGGGCACGCGCGGGAGCGCATGCACGACCATCTCGTCGAGCAGCCGCTCGGTCGCGGTCGATGTGATCTCCTCGATGAGCGTGATATCCGCCATGTGACGCTCCCTCTCGTGATGCAGCTAGCCGCGAACTCGCGCGCCGCGCCGCGCAATCAGCACGGCCAACAGATTCAGGGTCAGGACAAGGAGGATAAGCAACAGAGCGGCGCCGTACGCGAGCACAGGCGCATTGCCCTCGCCGGCCGGCGACGTGAAATAGATGAACGTCGTCAGCGTTGAGCCCGTGCCGCGGATGACCTCGGCCCAGTTGGCCACGTTCCACCAGTGGTCGACGGCCATGTTCATGGTGCCGCCGAGCGTAAGCCACACGATCGCTGTGTCTCCGGCCGCAAGACCCATCCCGAGAACGACCGCGGTGGCGATGCCGGGACGTGCCGAGGGCAGCACGACCTTGCGAATGCCCCGCCACTTCGTCATCCCCAGAGCCGCGGCACCGTCCCAGTACGAGCGGGGCACGGAGCGGATGGCCTCCTCGGCGACCTTGACCACGAACGGCAAGATGCGGATGCCCATGACGATCGACGCGACGAGAAACGAGCGACCGAACGCGGCGTCCGCCCCTTCGGCCCCCTCGCTCGAGAGGAAGACGAACACCGGCATCGAGAACAGCGCGATGCCGAACATGCCGAAGACGACGCTCGGCACGCTAGCCCCGATATTTCACGAAGCATCCGACATTCACGCCTGAAATAGGCGACGGTGGACCTTTGAGCTGGGATAATGGGAGTTGCGAAACATCCATGAACCCACGCGAAAGGACCACCGTACAGGTGAACGCTACCACGCCGCTTCCGAGGATTGAAGTCACCGCCGACATGTCGGGCCTGACCTCTCGTGCCGGGACCGCACTGCTCACCGGTCTGGCCGACGCGACCGGACTCACCGCCGGTCTGGTAGAGACCTTGCGCGCCCACTCCCGCAGCGTGACCCACGAGCCCGGACGCGTCGTGCGCGACGTGTCCGTGATGCTCGCCGACGGCGGGGACTGCCTCACCGATCTGGGCGCGCTCCGTGATCAGGGCGCGCTGTTCGGGGACGTGGCCTCCGATGCGACGGCATACCGGTGTGTGGAGCGCCTCGACAAGGGCATGCTCGCCCGCGTGCGCGAGGCACGGGCGGCCGCCCGGGCACGCGCGTGGACCATCGCCGGCGCGCCGAAGCGCACGATCCTCGACATCGACGCCACGCTCCTCACCTCGCACTCGGACAAGGAGGGGGCGGCGGGCACCTACAAGGGGGGATACGGCTTCCACCCGCTGCTGTGCTTCGAGGCCACCACCGGAGAGGCGCTCTCGGGCATGCTGCGTCCCGG
>CAYWCB010000211.1:0-3474 GCA_964456615.1 uncultured Eubacteriales bacterium
GCGGGAACGACTCGCGGCAACCACTACCACAAGGAAACCGTTCAGTCCGTCTATGTTCTCCAGGGCAGGCTGAAGATGCTCACGCGCATCCCCGGGGGACCCGTGGTGGTCACGGTCCTCGGAAAGGGCGATCTGGCAACGACGGACCCGATGGAACAGCACGCGATGACCGCTCTTGAGGACTCGTCCTTCATGGTCTTCACGACCGGCGTTCGCGGCGGCGAAGACTACGAGAAGGACACGTACAGACTCGAAGAACCCCTGGAGGAATAGCCTTCACCCCGTTAGCCACCGAGGGACGAGTGACGCCATGATCCCCGTGAACGAGCCCCTGCTTCATCCGTCGGCCAGTGCTTACGTGGACGAGTGCATGCGCACCGGCTGGATTTCCTCGGAGGGCCGCTTCATCCGGGAGTTCGAGCAGCCTTGGGCGGAGTACTGCGGTGCGAAGCACGGCGTGGCGGTGAGCAGCGGCACCACGGCCTTGCAGGTGGCTGTGTCAGCCCTGCGTCTAGAGCCCGGCGACGAGGTCATCATGCCGGCCTTCACGATAATCTCGTGCGCGCTGGCGACAGTAGAGACGGGCGCCGTCCCCGTGTTGGTCGACTCGGACCCGCGCACGTGGTGTATGGACGTCAGGCAGATTGCCGGCAAGATCACCCCTCGTACTCGCGCCGTCATGCCGGTGCACATCTACGGGCACCCGGTTGACATGGACCCGGTTCTCGAACTCGCGGAGGAGCACCGTCTGTTCGTCGTCGAGGACGCCGCGGAGGCCCATGGAGCGCAGTACAAGGGCCGGAGGGCTGGTGGCCTTGGCGACATGGGCTGTTTCAGCTTTTGCGCGAACAAGATCATCACCACGGGCGAGGGCGGCATGGTGGTGACAAGCAGCGACGAGCACGCCGAGAGGATCCGCTCTCTGCGCAACCTCGCCTTCCGCAACGACCGTCGTTTCTACCACACGGAGCTGGGTCACAACTACCGCCTGACGAATCTGCAGGCGGCGATAGGGCTCTCCCAGGTCGAGTGCATCGACGAGCACCTTCAGCGCAAGAGGCGTATGGGCATGGCGTACACGGAGCGCCTGCGCGACCTGCCGGAACTCGAGCTGCCGGTGCAGGAGCCGTGGGCCACCAACGTCTACTGGATGTACGGCGTGGTCCTCGCAGACCACGTGCCGTTCGAGGCGACGGAATTCGCCCTGCGTCTGCGGGCTGAGGGCATCGACACCCGACCTTTCTTCATCGGTATGCACGAACAACCTGCACTGCTCGACCGCGGGCTGTTCGGAGGCGAGTGCCACCCGATCGCCGAGCGGATCGCCCGCACAGGGCTGTATCTTCCGTCGGGACTCACGCTCACCGAGGGACAGATCGAGAACGTGTGCGAGACGATGAGGAAGGTCTTGCAGGGGGCATAGCGGGACTGCGGTGTGATGAGGCCAGTACCGCGCCCCCGAAGTGCTTCGCACCTGAACGCATATTGTGGTATCTGAAAGGATATGAAACCGGCCAGATCCGTTCAATCTCCCCGTGGTGCCCTCGGGCTGGCGTCGGCGTTCGGCAGCGCTGCGCTCGCGGTGATGCTGGCTGTGTCGGTGCTGTACCCGGCACAGCGCCTGGCCCCCGTGACCAAGCGTGTTGTGCCGATCAAGCGTATCGTGAAAGCGAAGCTCCTTAAAGAGGGCTTCACGTGTGCCGCGCTGGTGGGCGATTCCAACTACAACATCTGCATCAACTCGGACATGACCGTCTCGTGCAACTGCCAGGACTTCAGCGGTCGCGGCAAGATAGGTGATCTCCGCGTGCAAACCCTGGCCGAGATCTTCGAGGGACCGGCGATCTGCGACTTCCTCGAACGGCTCGCAGAGGGGCGGCTCCCAACAGATGTCTGTGCGATCTGCTCCGAGCTTCGCTCGGTCCCCCGTGAGTCGCTCGCTGCGGGAGCGCCAACAGGTCGCCTTCCGAGCCGGGGCATCATGGTAGAGAACACCGTAGCGTGCAATCTCAGCTGCGAACTCTGTCGTCGCGACGAACTCCTCAGTCACCGGCGACAGCGCTCCTTGTCGCGCGACGACGTGGCAGCGGTCGCCCGCGCGCTCCACGAAGCAGCCATCGAGACCGTTTTCTTCTTCAGTCTCGGTGAACCCTTCATGTCGAGAAACGTGCTGGAGCAGGTGAGAGGGATTCGCTCGGCGAACCCCCATGCACGCATCGTGACGTCAACCAACGGTGTCCTGCTCGATACCGCCCAGAAGCTCGAGGCTGCGCTGATGATGGACTATGTATACATCTCTCTTGACGGAGTCGACCAGCGCACTGTCGAGCAGTACCAGGTCGGAGGCGACTTCGAGCGAACCTACCGGAACATGTCCCGACTCGTGCGGCTCCGCGACGAACGCAACCGCACGGCTGACGGCGTGAGACTACCGATCATCGAGTGGAAGTACGTCACGTTTCGTCACAATGATCGCTCAGAGCAGGTTCGGGCGGCGGTCGCTCTCGCCAGGCGGGCCGGCGTTGACGTCCTGGGCTTCTGCCGCGGTGCCGCTCCACTGCCGAAGCGGTCACTGCGGTTCGGGCGCGATCCGGTCTTCGACGAGGTCGGCATCCGACATGGGGAGAACATCATCGTGAACTTCGCGGGAATCCCAGAGCGATTGCTCGGTCCCTGACGCAGCGCAAGGTGTAGACCCTACACAGCTCTGGCCACCACCCAGGCGTACCAGTCGCTCGTAGTGGGTTCCCGTGTGAGGTCCATGAACGGCCCGATCTCGAGGACCTCGAAGCCCGCGGCGCCGAGCAACTGGCGGATCTCCTGCACGAAGAGGAAGCGTGCGGTGTGCGATTCCGTCACGGCTTCGACGACCGTTGGGGTGCTGCTGGAGGCGTTCCGGAACAACGGCCACCCGGATTCTCGGCGTGGACCCGGCAAGCAACATCGTGCGAATCGCGGAGAAGCGCGGCGTTGAGACCATCAACGAGTTCTTCAGCCGCGACGTCGCACAGTCCATCGTGGAGACGAAGGGCCAGGCCACCGTAGTTACCGGCACCAACGTCACCGCTCACATCGACGACCTTGACGGGTTCATGGACGCAGTCGACCTGCTTCTGAACGAGCAGGGGGTCCTCGTCGTGGAGGAGTCCTACTTCGCGAACCTCATCGAGCGGCTTGAGTATGACACCATCTACCACGAGCACCACTCGTACCTGCCGGTGAGACCGCTCGTCAGCTTCTTCGCGCGCTTCGGGATGGAGATCTTCGATATCGAGCAGACAGACATCCACGGGGGCTCCTTCAGGATCTATGTGTCTCGCTCCGGTCGCATGCATACCTCACCGATCGTCGATCAGCTGCTCCGCCGGGAGTCAGAGTTGGGCATCCATACGCCCGATGTGCTCAACCAGTTCTCTCTGTCGGTGCAGCAGAACCGCCGGGACCTGGTCTGGCTTCTCCAGAGCCTGAAGCGCG
>CAYWCB010000212.1:0-3420 GCA_964456615.1 uncultured Eubacteriales bacterium
CAACCTCGAGGCGAACGCCGGCGGGCCGACCTTCATCCTGCACGACGGCCCGCCCTACGCGAACGGGCACATCCACATGGGCACGGCCTACAACAAGGTACTCAAGGACCTCATCGTCAAGTACAAGTCCATGCGCGGGTACTGGTCGCCGTACGTGCCCGGGTGGGACTGCCACGGCCAGCCGATCGAGCATCAGGTCGAGAAGGGTCTCGGTCCCGAGCAGATGGCCGTCACCGACCAGGCGAAGATCCGCGAACTGTGTCGCGAGTACGCACTCAAGTTCGTGGACGTGCAACGCCGGGAGTTCAAGCGGCTCGGTGTGCGCGGCGACTGGGACGACCCCTACCTCACCCTCGTGCCCTCGTACGAAGCCGGCAACGTCAAGATCTTCAAGAAGATGTACCTGGACGGGGCGATCTACAAGGGTGCGAAGCCCATCCACTGGTGCATACGCTGCCACACAGCGCTCGCCGAGGCCGAGATCGAGTACGCCGACGAGACCTCCGAGTCCATCTACGTGGCATTCAGGTTCGTCGACGCTACACCGTGGGACGCCCACGGTCCTGTCTCCGTCCTCATCTGGACGACGACGCCGTGGACGCTGCCCGCGAACGTAGCGGTTACGCTGGCCAAGAACGCCGACTACGTTGGCGTTCGGCACCCTGACGGACGGGTCCTCATCATGGCCGAGGAACTCGCGGAGTCGGTAGTGCACGTCGCCGGATGGGACTCCTGCGAGATCGTAGGTCCGCGGGTGAGGGGCGGCGAGTTGGAGGGGCTGCACTACGCGCAGCCGATCCACGATGGCGTGGAAGGCGTCGTCATCACGGGCGAGCACGTGGACCTGTCGACCGGTACCGGCGCCGTGCACACCGCGCCCGGTCACGGCGAGGACGACTATCTCGTAGGCAAACAGTTCGATCTGCCCATGCCGATGCCCGTGCTCGACGACGGCAGCTTCGACGCAGGCGGGGGAGCGTTCGCAGGCATGAACGTGTGGGAGGCGAATCCGGCGATCGTCGATTGGCTTCGCGACCGGGGAGCGCTCGTCGCCGCAACCTCGATCGAGCACAGCTACCCGCACTGCTGGCGCTGCAAGAAGCCGGTAGTGTTCCGCGCCACAGAGCAGTGGTTCGTGTCGATGGGCGAGACCCACCTTCGCGAGCACGCGCTCCGCGCGATCGGCGAGGTGCAGTGGGTTCCCGGCTGGAGCGTGAACCGCATCTCGGCGATGGTGGCCGACCGCCCCGATTGGTGTATCTCCCGCCAGCGGGCATGGGGTGTCCCCATACCGGTGTTCACGTGCACGAAGTGTGGCGAGACCGTGGCGACAGAGGCGACGTTCGACGCGGTCATCCGTCTCTTTGAGACCGATGGCGCGGACGCGTGGTTCACGAAACGGCCCGCGGAATACCTGCCGCCCGGCACCAGGTGTGCCCACTGCGATGCGGGTGTGGACGAGCTGAAGCCGGAGGGCGATATCGTTGACGTGTGGTGGGAGTCGGGTGTGTCGCACACGAGCGTGCTGGAGGCACGAAGTGGACTGCGACGTCCAGCTGAACTCTACCTTGAGGGTTCCGACCAGCACAGGGGATGGTTCCAGTCGAGCCTGCTCACCAGCGTGGGTGCGTACGACGCGGCTCCGTTCAAGATCGTGCTGACGCACGGCTTCATTGTCGATGGCGAGGGACGCAAGATGTCCAAGTCGCTCGGCAACGTGATCTCACCGCTCGAGGTCATCGAGAAGTCCGGCGCCGACATCATCCGGCTGTGGGTGGCGTCCTCGGACTACTCGCAGGACGTGTCGATCTCGGACGAGATTCTGGCGAGGACGGGCGAGGCATACCGGCGCATCCGCAACACGTTCCGATTCCTCCTCGGCAATCTCTACGACTTCGACGCTGAAGATGCGGTGGACTGGGACGACATGCCAGAGATCGACCGCTACGCGCTCGTGGTGCTGCGCGATCTCGTGGAGCGGGCAACGCAGGCGTATGACGACTGGAAGTTCCACCAGATGTTCCATGCGGTGTACGGGTACGTCGTGACGGACCTCTCGGGGTTCTACCTCGACGTGCTCAAGGACCGTCTCTACTCCGATGCTGCCGACTCGGCGTCGCGGAGGAGCGCGCAGACGGTGCTCGCGGCCATCGTCGCGTCGCTCGTGCGCGTGATGGCCCCGGTGCTGACCTTCACCTGCGAGGAGGTCTGGGCGCATCTTCCGCAGGCGCTTCGAGACGCGGACTCCGTCCAGCTGGCGTCGTGGGCCGCGGTACCCTTCGTGTCCGACCGTGCCGAGGAGGCCTCCCGACTGCGGGCGGCCTACGGGACGGTCCTTGAGGTGCGCGACGCGGTGACGCGCTCCCTCGAAGAGGCGCGCAATGCGAAGTCCATCGGCAAGAGCCAGGAAGCGCGCGTCGTCGTCGAGGCGCCCGTCGCGGTGCTCGAAGTGCTCGAGGCGCGATCGCCGCAGGCGCTCGCGGCGATGTTCATCGTGTCGGAGGTGGAGCTCGCCGAGGGACCGGAAGTGGCGGTGAAGATCGAGCCGGCACGAGGCGAGAAGTGCCCGAGGTGCTGGAACATGCGAGTCCTGGGAACCGACGAGCACTATCCCGAGGTCTGTGAGAGGTGCGCCGAGGTCCTGCGTCACGGCGCGTAGAGGCAAGGGCGACTCGCCGACGGGGAACGCGCGACGCGTCCGGTTCGGCGTCGCCTGGCCATCCCGGCGCGAGGCGCATGACGGGCGGACCGTTCTCGACGTGCTAGAATAGTCATCGAAGCAATCGTCGCCCGGCGCGAGTCCGGGCGTTTTCCCTTTGACGGGTTCCAATGCGAGGCAGGTACCGATGGACAAGAAACTACGAGCAGGCCTCAGAGCCGTGCTCGAGGCCGAACTCGATCGGCTCGAAGCGGAGGTCGCGGAGATCGAACGCGAGGGCCGCGAGGCGCTCTCCGAGGCAAGCGGAGAGAACAACTACCGTGACCACATGGCCGATCAGGGCAGCGCCACCTTCGAGCGTGAGCTTGACATGACCCTGGACGCGAATGTCCGCGCCTCGCTGGCCGAGGTGCGGAAGGCTCTCGCACGCATGGACGAGGGCGCCTACGGAACATGCGAGCGCTGCGGCCAGCAGATCCGGGACTCGCGTCTCGAGGCAATGCCGACCGCGAATCTGTGTATAACGTGCAAGGCCGCCGAAGAGGGTCGCTAGTCGCTCGCCGACCGGCCCTTTGGCTCGGCGCGACGGCATCCTTCGTCCTCGTCCTCGACCAAGCCACGAAGGCAGCCATCCGAGCCTCTCTCGATCTCAACGAGTCGTTCGGCGTCGTCCCGGGGCTCTTCGACATCACACGAATCCAGAACACCGGAGCCGCGTTCGGCCTGCTGCCGGGGCGCCGAGAGCTCTTCATCGCCATATC
>CAYWCB010000213.1:0-3413 GCA_964456615.1 uncultured Eubacteriales bacterium
CTGTTCGGGTGCGCGGCGTTCGGGTTCGTCGCGGCATTGTTCGTGCGCGTTCGGCGTTGATCATCTGGCCGCGTACTTCTTCTCGAGGCTCGCCATCACGGCCGGCCACGCTTTCTCGAAATACGCCTTGCTCTTCGCCCAATCCGGGCCGTCGCCGTAGCCGACGTCGGCGCACTCGTAGGAGAGCAGTGTGGCCCGGCTCATCGCAGCGTAGGCCGCACCCGTCGCCGCAGCGTCCGTGGCCCCGCTCATCGCGTCGCACCCCGGCGCACGAGGAGCCAGATGAAGAAGGGGCCTCCGAGCACGGCCGTGACAATGCCGACCGGGATCTCGACCGGGGCGAGCACCGTCCGGGCGACGAGGTCGGAGAGCACGAGCACGATGGCGCCGCCAAGGAGCGACGCCGGCAGCAGCAGCCGATGGTCCGGGCCGAGCACGAGGCGCACCATGTGCGGCGTCATGAGGCCGACGAAGCCGATGAGCCCCGACACCGACACCGCCGCCGCGACGAGCAGCGAGCCCGCTGCGAGCACGGCGAGCTTGAAGCGCTCGACATCGAGTCCGAGTTGCAGGGCGCGCTCGTCGCCGAGCAGCATGAGGTTGAGCTGCCGCGTGAGCAGCAACGGCATCACGATGCCCGCGGCGAACATCGGCGCGATCATGGCGACATAGCCCCAGGACGCGCCGGAGAGCCCACCCATCATCCAGAACACGACCTGCGCCATCGACTCGCGCGCGAAGACCATGACGAACGAGGTGATCGCCGCGAACACATAGGAGACTGCAATCCCCGCCAGCAGCAGGGAGTTGCCGTCGAGCCGCCCGCGCCAGGAGGCCAGCCGCACGACGAGCAGCATGGTCAGCGTCGCGCCCACGAACGAGGCGACCGGCACCGCCGCATAGCGGATCGCCATCGCCGTCGCGGTCGCCACGATAGCCAGGACCGCCCCAAGGCCCGCGCCTGAGGACACGCCGAGGATGTAGGGGTCGGCGAGCGCGTTGCGAAAGAGCGCCTGGTAGAGCACGCCCGCCGAGGCCAGGCACGCGCCCACGAAGGCCGCGAGCACGACGCGCGGCAGGCGGATGTCGACGATGACGGCGTCGGCGAAGGTACGCTCCGCGCCGCTGAACAGCCGACCGAGGGAAGCAAGCACGTCGTCGACCGGGATGCGCACCGCCCCGAGGGCGACCGCCGCGACCATCGAAGCCGCGAGGAGCGCCGCGAGTACGACGATCGCCGCTACGGGGCGTGTGCGCGATCCGGGCACACCATCTACTCCCGGAACGCATCCGGGTGGAGCGCTTCGGCCATGTCGCGGATACCCTCGACGATCCGCGGCCCGGGCCGGGTCACGAGGTTGTCCTCGAGGACGTGGACCCGCTTCGCCTTGACTGCGGCAAGCGTGTCGAAGCCCGCGCGCCTACCGAGGTCGGACGGGTCGCTCATCGTGCCCTTCGTCGCGAAGTAGACCTCCGGGTCGTCCTTCACGAGCTGCTCGAGAGAGTAGGCGACGTATCCCGGCTGACCCACGACGTTCTCGCCGCCGGCCGCCCGGAGCATGTCGTCGATGAGGGTGCCCGTTCCCACGGTGAAGAGCGGGTCCTGCCCGATCTCAACGAACGCTCTCACCGGCTCCGCTCCGGAGATCGCGTCGACGATCTCGACGATCTCGCCCTTCATGGAGGTCACGAGCGCGTCGGCCTCCTCGGCCACGCCAGTCGCCTCGCCCAGCATGGTGATGTCGCGATAGAGGCCGTCGAGCGTCGTCGGATCGATGGCGATGACCACCGCGCCCAGCTCCTCGAGCGTCTTGAGCGTGTCGGCCTGTACGCCCGTCGTGGCGACGATGAGATCCGGCGTCGCCGCGCCGATCGCCTCGATGTTGGGGTTCACGAAGTCGCCCATCTTGGGCAGGTCCGTCACCGACGGCGGATAGTCATCGTACGTCGTCACGCCGACGAGCCGGTCCTCGAGGCCGAGCGCCGCGAGGATCTCGGTGTTCGCCGGCGCCAGCGAGACGATCCGCTCGGGTTCGGCCGGGACAGTGACGGTGCGGCCCGCGTCGTCGGTCACGGTCACAGGGAACGAGGGTGCTGCGGGCGTAGCGGGGGCACCCGACTCGCCGCCCGAATCCGTCGTGTTCGGGCCAGCGCAGCCCGAGGCGAGGAGCGCCGCGAGCACGAGCATGGCGGCGAGCAGCAGCCAGATCCCTCTGGCGGCGCGACCCCGGCCGTGAGGCACGATTCGACGTCGACCGCAGCGCCTACCACGTTTGTCAGTCGCGCTAGGAGTGTTGCCGTACGAAGAGCGGTGCATCAGTCGTCCCCTTTCTTCTCGCGCGACCCCCGACACATGCGAAAGACCCGCACCGACTGGTGGCGGGTCTTCGGATTCTTGGGAGCGTCTCGGCTGTACGAGCGCCGCATCTGTCGCGGCGTCGCGAGCCGGCCCTGAACCTCGAAGGCCGCGTCTCGCACCGTCCGGCAGGTCTCCTGACTTCGCAACCTCGCGCCCGGGCTCGTGCGCCCTCGGCTCGACATCGCAATCACAGTGGCGGGTCCCGTCCCGGAATCACACCGGGTTCCCTATTCTCCCGCTTTCAAGCGGGCACCGGACGACGCTATTCGGTTGTGAGGGGATAGTGTAGCGGAGAACGCGGTGGTGGAACAGTGCCGCCCCGCGACAGTGCTCGTGATTCGGGCAACACAGAAGCTGTTGCCCAAGCTTGGTGTTCCAGTTGCGGGCCCGCCACCCTCGACCACGGTCCTCGGCGACTGGTACGCCAAGCCTTTCGGTGTCGCCCAGCGGCGATTCGTGCTGCTCATCAGCGAGCATTCACGCTTGGCCGTCGTGATGCCCGGTTGAGAGGTCGCCAAGCTCCCTCAGCGGTTCCCAGAGGCGATGGGCATGCAGCTCGCGCTGCTGGGTGTGCCGCAAGAGGCGTACGAGCGCGAGATGGCGGAGTGCAGCGAGGTCCTGGTTGCGAAGACCGCGAGCAAGTCCCTGCTCGGCACGCTGAACGACTATACGTACATGGTGCATCACCGGCTGAGCACACGCCCAGATGACGATCTGGAGGCGGCGGCCTTCTCGCTCAGCCACACACCGCTCTCACCGCTGGGATACAAGTATGCGTCTGAGGTTGCCCGAGCGGGGTGTGTCCGACCGCGTCGAGCATGCTCTCGTAGTACGCCATGTGTCCTCCAGGGAAACCGCCATCGCCTACACTATAGCCATGTCGGCGGTGTGTAAATCGCACTAAGAGCGTGAGCAGAGTGCATAGCCGACTGCGCCGCTCGAGAAGCGCGAGCCGGCTTGTCGGCGCGAACCGTAGAGTTTGACACGTCTAGCGTTGACACTTAGTATGCACGAAGGAATCGCCGGAGCACTGACCGTCGGCGTAGAAGACACC
>CAYWCB010000214.1:0-3408 GCA_964456615.1 uncultured Eubacteriales bacterium
CACGCCGGGACGGTCGAGGATCGGGACGAGCAGCTCGGTGAGCTCCTCGGTCGCGGGCACCCACTTGGCAGGAAGCCTCCTGCGTACGTCGGCCGCGTGCTGGAGCCATGCGCGCACGCCCTCGGCGTCACGCTCCCGCACCATCGACTCGAACTCGCCCAAGACACGTCGAAGTTCTTCGATGCCCCCGGAGAGCGCAACCGCGTTGTCGAGACAGATGCCGGTCCACAGATCGGGGCTTCCCGCTGCGATCCGGGTCGTGTCCTTGAAGCCGCCGGCGGCGAGGCGCAGAAGCTCGTCGCCGGCGCCCGCGTGAGCCTTGGCAAGATCCACGAGCGCGGCGGCGGTCACGTGCGGCACGTGGCTCACGATCGCCACCGCCTCGTCATGTGCCTGGGCGTCGACCGAGACGACCCGGGCGCCCAGGGACGAGACGAACGAGTGCAGCCGCTGGTAGGCGCCCACGTCGGTGTTCTGCGTCGGCGTGAGCACGTAGTAGGCGCCGCGGAGGAGATCGGGTGTGGCCGCCTGCACGCCGCTTCTCTCCGAGCCCGCCATGGGGTGTCCTCCCACGAAGACCGCGTCGCTGCCTAGAAGCGTTTCGGCCGCTGCTAGTACGCCGCTCTTCGTCGAGGCGACGTCGGTGACGATGCCTCCGTAGCTCTCCTCTCCGAGGACAACGAGCCACTCCTCGGCGACGCGTGCGGGAGTCGCGAGCACGACGAGGTCTATCTGCGGATCGGAGAACCACCCTCGATCGACGGCGTCGTCGGGCAGCGCGGCCTCGTCGACGATGTCGTGCTCGAGCGCGTACGCGAGCGCTCCGGCATCAACGTCCACGCCGAACACCCGAGGGCGGGGATCGAGCGAGCGTGAGGCCGCAGCGATCGACCCCCCGATGAGTCCTACGCCGACGATGACGACCGTCTCGAAGGCGGACGTGTTGGTGTTCGGTCCCGGCGCAGGCACCGATCCGCGGGGAGTGGGTCCGGCCACGCTACTCCTCCCAACCGATGTGCTTGCCGGAGAGCTCCGCGAGAGGGCGGATGCTCTCGGCGAGTGTGGCGAAGTCCGCAGGCATGAGCGACTGGGGACCGTCGCACTTGGCGTGTTCGGGGTCCTGATGGACCTCGACCATGATGCCGTCCGCACCGGCGACAACTGCGGCGCGCGACATTACCGGGACGAGATCTCGCCGCCCGGTTGCGTGCGAGGGGTCGACGACGACGGGCAGATGGGTCAGTTGCTTGAGCGCGGCGACACCCGAGAGGTCGAGCGTGTTGCGGGTGTAGGTCTCGAAGGTGCGGATGCCGCGTTCGCACAAGATGACGTCGCGGTTGCCGCCCTTGAGCACGTATTCGGCTGCCGAGAGGACCTCTTCGATGGTCGCCGAGAGACCTCTCTTCATGAGCACGGGCTTTGCCATCGACCCGAGCTCGTCGAGCATCGTGAAGTTCTGCATGTTGCGGGCGCCGACCTGGAGCACGTCGGCCCACTCGGCGACCTTCTCGGCGTCTCGGACGTCGAGCACCTCGGTCACCACGGGGAGGCCGACCTCGCTCGCGGCCTCGCGAAGGATCTTCAGCCCCTCCTCTCCCAAGCCCTGGAAGGCATAGGGGCTCGTGCGCGGCTTGTAGGCGCCCCCGCGAAGCATGGTCGCGCCGGCCTCGGCGACCGCCCGAGCGATGGTGAGCATCTGTTCCTCGGACTCCACCGAACAGGGCCCGGCGATCACGGCGAGCGCTCCCCCGCCGACGACGCAATGCGCCCCTATTCGCACGACCGTGTCCTCGGGTTGGAAGTCCCTGCTGACGAGCTTGTAGGGCTTGAGGACGCGGATAACCTCTTCGACACCGGGCAAGCCGTTGAGTTCGAGCGAGTAGATGACTTCGCGGTCCCCGATGACGCCGATGATCGTCTTGACCTCGCCGCGGGACAGATGTGCCTGGGCGCCGGCCTCGGTGAGCAGTTCGACAACGTGGTCGATGTCGGCCTGGGACGCATGGTCCCTCAGCACTACCAGCACGAGCTGTCACTCCCTATCGTCGAATGCGCGGTCGTCTCCTGCGGCCGCGTGGGATGACGACTAGAGCGTACCCAGCTTGGCCGCTATGGCCTCGAAGGCTGCGATCGTCGCCTCGGTGTCCTCGGGTGTTCCCACCCCCAGCCGAAGGGCCGGTGCGTTCCCGAAGTCGCGGGCGATAATCCCCTCTCCGAGGAGGGCCTCGAACACTTCGACCGGCCGCTGTGTCTTCAGGTAGACGAAGTTCGTCTCAGACGGGACGTACGCGAGGCCGAGCCGGTCGAAGCACGAATACAAGTAGGTCTTCTGTTCTTGGTTCTCCTCGCGACGCCTCTCGACCTCGGCATCATCCTTGAGCGAGTAATACGCGGCCACCTGGGCCACCGTGTTGACATTGAACGGCTCGCGGATCTTGTCGATCGCCCGTGCGAGGCGCTCGGGCATGACACCGTACCCGACCCGCAGCCCGGCCAGCGAGTAGATCTTGCTGAACGTGCGGAGCGCGACGAGCGGCCGCTCGAGATCGACGTACGCGAGCGAGTCCGGATAGCCCGGGTCGTTGACGAACTCGAAGTACGCTTCGTCGGCGACGACGAGCACGTGCTCGGGCACGCGCGAGAGGAAGCTCTCGAACTCATCGCGCCGGTAGATGGTCCCGGTCGGGTTGTTGGGATTGCAGAGGAACGCGATCCGGGTCTTCTCGGTGATCGCCGCGAGCATCGCCTCGAGATCGTGCGTCTCGGTCTCGTCGAGCGGCACCCGCACGGCCGTGGCGCCGAACATCTGCGTGACCATCGGGTAGACGACGAAGGACGGCCACGCGAAGACCACCTCGTCGCCTGGCCGAAGGACCGCTTGTGCGATCAGGCGCAGCAGCTCGTTGCTGCCGCTGCCCACGGCGACGTTCTGGAACGGGAAGCCGAGGCGCTCGCTCAGAGCGCGCCGAAGCGCTCGGTACGAGCCATCTGGGTAGCGGTTCAGTTCGGGCAGGACCGCCTCCATAGCCCTTACCGCGAGCGGGAACGGGCCAGCCGGATGCTCGTTGCTCGAGAGCTTGCAGATGCGCTCGCGGCCGCAACGCGCGCGAACCTCGCTGCCCCTCAGCCCAGGCGCGTAGGGAACCATCGGCTCGAGTTCGCCGCGTATGAGCGTGTCCCATACCTGCACTGCGTGACCCTCGTCCCTCGGCTGCCCTCGGATCCTCCTGCATCGCCTCCAGATCACGAGCGGAGGCACAGGGTTGCCGAGGATTGTCGCAGGTCCCAGAAGCAGCGACAAGGGTGCCGCGCGTGCCTCGGTCGCGTGCCTGACTGACGTCGGCGCCAGCCGGGCTAGCCTCGATCTTTCACGAAGGGTGTCTGGACGCCCTACCGGGGCTCGGATCG
>CAYWCB010000215.1:0-3367 GCA_964456615.1 uncultured Eubacteriales bacterium
GAAGCTCTCGTTGCCCGCGCTGTCGCCGGTCCACAGGGTGTTCGGTGGGTTGGCGACCGCGCCCAGGAGCACCGTCGGCGTGAGCGGGATCCAGCTGGCCTGCGTGCCGGAGACGAGCCAGCGCGAGCCCTGGTTGCCCCGGCTGTGAGACAGCGAGTACCAGTGCGGACAGGGCCGCAATCATCGACCGACGCATGTCAGCCTCCTCTTCTCCATCGGCCCACGATCCAAAGCAACAGACCGATCACCGCCGCGACGCCTGTTCCCGCTGCGACGGCTACTTCGCCGGCACACGCGACGGTGTAGCCGAACACCGAGTAGCACTCCGGAGGCACCGTATCGACGCCGCTCGCCGGGAAGAGGAGCACGAGCACGACAAGCCCCGCGAGCACCGCGATGGCGATCTTCGCCGCGGTGCTCCACGTGCCCTGTCGCCCTGTCGGGTCCATCGACACTCAGCTATTCGGATTGCGCGTTCTGGCAGTGTCCGGCGGTGCCGACGCCTCTCACGCCCGCCGCGTTCTTCACGACGAATCCCGTCGTGCAGGTGGTGATGCCTTCCCCGCCGATGTGCGCGTTGTTGTCGTCGCTGCCACCCAAGGCTGGCAGGTTCGACTGGACGACCCTTACGGCGATGCTGTCGAGAATTCTGGCTAGGCCGGCGTCGACGAGGGCGTCGGTTGCGGCCGCGCGAAGCTCATCGAGCGCGGCATCGGTCATGCCGCCCCCCACTGCGACAACGGTCGTGATCTGGCGCGTATCGAAGTCGAAGGAGGTGGTGACATCACGGACGTTCGCCGCCTCGAGCACGGCATAGTGGACGGCCTCGATGGCGATCTCGAGATCGACCTCCGTGAACCCGAAGTCGTGACGAACGTCAACTGCGACGGCCGAGTGGGCCTTCTCGAACGCCTCGACGATTCTGACGGCCTCGTCAGGGGCGCTTGCCGCGAACGCGACCCATGCGCCCTCGCCGTCGACAACCTGGGCACCGGTGAACGCCTCAGGAGCCGCCTCTCGGATGGTCGCCACCGCAAGAGCGAAGTTGTCGTTCCACGCGTAGCGGTCAATCGCTGCCTCGAGGGTCACGCCCTCCTGGCTAGCGAGGAACTTCAGGTCCTCGAGCTCGGCCTCGCTGATGGGATCGTCGACTCGTGGCTGTGCCACGTCCGCCAGGTCCGTGGGCGTGAGAGTCTCGACGGGGCTGCCCTGGGCCGCGGGCGGGGCTCCCAAGAGCATCAGCAGAGCAACTGCCGCCAATCCGCGCCGTCTCATGCTGCGGCCCCTCGAACGGGCGCTTGCGCTTCGATTCGTTGGTTCCATCGGAGCCTCCTTGGTGCGAGCGGTGCCGATCCGTGACCGTGACTTGGGTGTCCCCTACCCGCACCCGGACGGCGCCAGGGGGTCGCCCACCTGGAAGTAGGGGCACAGGAGCGAGAAGCCGTTGTCGCGGACGAGCACGAGGTAGGTGCCGATCGAGCCCGCATCGTCGTGCTGACCCGGGAAGAGCTTCATGACGAGGACCTGCCGCGGGTCGACATCGTCCACTTGGTAGACGGTGGATCCTTCCGTCCTGAACCCGCTGTTCTGGCGCGCCTCACCCATCTCGGTCAGGCGCGCTCTGCTCAGGTCCATGCTGCGTGCCACCGAGATGTCAAAGGTGGTGCCGCCGAGGTTGATCTCCCCGACGTTGAACCCGCCTACTTGTGCGGTGATAGGGCTGGAGTCGGCAGAGTCGATCGAGCCCAGCCCGACGACAGCGACTACCGCCAGCACACTCACCAAGGCGGCCAGCGCCGCAGGCAGCCGAAGCAAGCTGCGGCGCGGCGAGCGATTGACGGCGGCCCGGACGACCGAGTTCGCGTCACGGATGGGCGCCCCAATGTCAGCAAGCACCCGGATCTGCCGGCCGATCGCCAGCGCCTCGGAGGACAGCGTTTCAGTCATGGCTCAGCTCGCGTCGGAGGCGTTGGAGTAGTCGATGGATACGCGTCCGCGCCCCCTCCGGGGAGAGGCCGAGCACCTCGGCGATCTCGGCAGAAGTCAGCCCAACGGCAAAGCGCAAGGCCAGTAGTTCCCGGTCGGACGTCGACAGGCGGCCGAGTGCCACTTGGAGATCCGCCAGATCAGCGGTGACATCAACGGTCGACGCCGAACCGGATGCCACCTTGGCTTCTAGCGCTGCGCCGCGCCGTTGCCGCCGACCCGTCTGCCGAGCCTCGTTGGCGCAGACAGTGAGCAGCCATGAGCGCAGCTTCGCCGGTTCTCGCAGCTTGGGGGGGTTGTGCCACAGCCGTTCCCAGGCGGCCTGAGTGGCATCCTCGGCAGCCTGCTGACTGCCGGTGACAATGAAGGCAAGGCGGAGGAGGTCACGATCGAGAGAGGCGACGAGCTGTGTGAACGCAGCCCGATCGTGCTCTCGGACAGCCGCCAGCAGTGTTCCAGGCTCAGCCCAAAGCAGCTCGGCACTCCCGTCCACATCCCATAGATGCACGGCGCGCTCGGAGCGTTTCACGTCCAGGCATCATCTGTAGCGCATCCCTTCGGGTCAAACGGACGACCACGTCCGACCCAGCGTGGGAGGAGGAGTCCATCCTCGGCCGACCCTGACCCTGTCCCGCAGGCGTAGCACCGTAGGCGAATAGACCGCCGCACGACCTCAGCCCACGCTTCGGTTGTGAGGCTCTGCACGGTCTGCGGCGTGGCAACAAGCCGCTCTGGAAGTCGCTGCACTGAGCACGCACGAGCATCGAACCGCAGCCGGCACAACGCCCTCTACAGCACCCGTGCCTGGCAGCGCCTCAGCGCCCGGGTGCTCCGTGCCTGGCGCGGGGAACGTGGGACTGGTGTCCTGGCTACCAGCGCCCCGCCCACCGAGCGAGCGACCTGACCGTCGATCACGTGGTGCCGCTCGCCGTTGGCGGTGCGCCGTTCGACATCGCGAACTGCCGGGTGCTGTGCCGGCCCTGCAACTCGACGAAGGGCGCGACGACCGGGGGCGGGGTAGCCCATGTGGGCAGGCACGTTCCCGCTGACCGCGCCGCGCGACTGTGTTCCCTCGGCCGGGTTTCGCGATTCTTGTCACTCGCTGATCGGGGAACGGACGAGGTTCGCCCGTGGGCGCCCACGTTGGCCCACGTGGCGCGGTGAGGTCGACCGTGGCCACTTACGCGACCGAACGGAGAAGGGCCCCGGACGTGCGCCCGGGGCCCGAACCTTGGGATCGGCGCCGGCTACCCGGTGGCGTCCTCCTCCTCGCCCTCGAGGAAGTCGGCGACCTCGGCCAGCCAGGCGTCGGCGTCCTGGCCGGCGCCCATGTCGCGGTCGAGGCGAACGCCCGGGTAGGCGTCGATCCGGTGGTACAGCC
>CAYWCB010000216.1:0-3346 GCA_964456615.1 uncultured Eubacteriales bacterium
CCTGGTAGGCGCGGTACAGGCAGGCGAACGCGTTGACGAGCAGGAATATCGCGGTGCCCCAGAAGAACTCCTCCATGTCCGATCATCCTTCGAAGACTCGGATGACTCTGCGCTCCAGGTCTCCGCTGCCGATGTCGTCGGCGAAGCGCTCGTCGATGCAGTGGATGTAGAAGGTGTTGTCATCCACGTCGACCGTGAGAGTCCCCGGGGTCAGCGTGATGGAGTTGGCGAAGGCGACCCGCGAGACGTCTCTCGAGAACGACGTGCGGTGAGCGATCACGACCGGTGCGATCGGCATGCGCGGGTCGAGCACGACCTCGGCGACCTGCACGGCCGCCCGCACGATATCCCACAGCAGATGAACGAAGTACACGCCGAAGCGGCCCGCCTGCGCGATCGTGAGCACGGGGGCGTCGTCGTCCCACAGGTGATACGCCGCCCACGAACCGAGAACCGCCGAGAAGACGACGCCGAGCGCCACGTCTACCGGCTTGACCGACCCGCTGATCGCCAGCCAGAACAGCATGAGGGGTATGGCGGCTCGAAGGGCTCTCATGTCCGCACGTCCTCCAGGCTCGGGACGCCAGAGGAAGACACCTCAACTTGCTCGCCGTCCGGTCGCTGCGCGGGAGGACCGAGCCGCTCTCGGGCCGTCGACATCAGTGTGCGGGGGTCGGTCGCGTCGTCGGGATGGGCGACCGACACCACCTCGACGCTGCGGTGCACGACCGGCTCTAGCGCGTCGCCTTCGAACTCGGTGGCCTCAACGGCCGAGACGACCCGATCGGCGATGCCCCGAGCGTTCTCGGCGGTCGTGGCGGGCATGATCATCGCGAAAGTGGCGGACTCGATCCGTCCCACGATGTCGGTGTTGCGGACCGTGAGGCCGAGCACCCGGGCCAGTCGCTCGAGCAGCAGGTCGCCTTTCACCCGTCCGTAGAGACGCAGGAACTCGTCGAACGCCAGAACGCGAACGAGCGAGAGCGTGAACGTGTCGCCGTAGCGGGCGCTGCGCCTGACTTCCTCGTCGAGGCGGGCCTCGAAGTAGTCGGCGCGACAGGCGCCGGTAAGCGTGTCACGCGTCGCGTCCTGCTCGAGTTGGTCGCGTTGGTACCGGTAGCGCTGCGTCTGGATCCCGATGACGACCCCCGATACCGCGAAGGCGATCGCGCCGATCGCGAGCGTGGACATGGGTGGTACGTCATAGTCGGTCTCGTAGACGAGCAGTGCGACGATGGCGCTCGAGAGCGCCACGCTGACGATGGCTCCGGGCGCGTGGTAGGCAAGCGACGCCAGGACGACCGGGAAGACGTACAAGGGCCAGTAGGTCGCGAGGTCACGCGTGGCGACGATCAACGCTGTGACGAAGGCGCCCGCGATGGCGACTGCGAGAAGCCACGCGAGATGCAGGCCGATCGGCTGGCGTTCTGCGCCCGGCATTGGCGCGCCACCCCCGCATCCTAGAGCGAACGCCACGAGCGGACTGCTCGGACCCGCGGCACTCTCCCCGATGCCAGGCGCATCAGCCACGGGCGCAGGCAATCCGTTGCGCACCCACTGATGGAAGTATGACCCAACAACTACCCGTTCACACGGTCGCGCACAATCCTGAGTTTAGATGAACCGGGCGGGAGGGCATGAGTGCCGATGTCGCTTGGGGGGATCCCGGTGTGACCGCGGTCACATGCGTTTCTGACCTAGGTCTTGAGGTGCGTCGGCTCAGCTCCGATGTAGCGGGTGTAGCGCGGAACCGAGGGGAGTGGGACGTCGATGAACAGAGCCGCTGCAGTCGTCCTGGTCGCAGCACCCGCTGCAGCATCGCATGCAGCCGCGGCTCACGTTGGCAGCCGACGCCCCGTTGACGCAGCGCCTCACACCATCGTCGAGCCGGATCGCGGATCGCAGCACGCATGGAAGCCTCCTGCGACCGGCACAGCGGGGGTGGGGGAGCACCTGCGGTCTTCCTCGCTCGAGCAAACCTCGGCCCCCACGTCGTGCGCGCTAGCACCCACCACCACGGCAAGCCTGCACGACGTAGCCCTTCCCCCGCCGGTGCCTTAGCAGTAGACGCACGACACGCTCTCCTGCCCCCCGCAGACGAGCCCCCCTCAAAGAGAGAGCGTGAGGCACCGCACGAGAGGCCCCTCCCCCCAGGGGGCCTCTCGCACGTTCCGGGCTAAAGCCTTGCGGAACTTCGCCGATGGGACTATCGCAAGGCGAGTGTGACTCGGACGACGAAGGACACGCGCAAGCTTCTCGCGAGGTGAACTTGCGAAGAAGGCTGGCAACACCGCCGATCGCGAATTCGTCTCGACCACACTGGCGCGGCCCGCGAGCAAGCCGCACTCGCCTTCACCTCCCCTTCCGCACCCCCTTTCGCGCGGTCCGTTGCGCGCTCCGCGCGCCCCTTCGTGCGCCTGGCTCCTCCCGCGGCGTAGCGTTTGCTGCGACCTCGTCCGTGCCGCCGCTGCTAGAATGGGCGCCTGCGCCACCGTCGCCTTGCCCGCCCGACGACGGTGGGCGCGGTGTTTCGCCACGTGCCGTACCGCAAGGAGTGCTCTATGCTTGCTCGCTCGCGAATCAACCCCGCGGTCCCGTTCGGCGCAGCCGCGATTGCGGTCATCGCCGCGGTCCTCATGGCGTCTCAGTTCCCGGCGGTCGAAGGACTGGGGACGAAGGTCAGGCTCCCGGTCTTCCACGGCGCGCTCACATGGGCGAGCCTCGTCTGCTTCAGCCTCATGGCGCTTGCGGCGGTCGCGTTTCTCGCGACGAAGCGCGAGGCTGTCTATCGATACGAGTCCGGCTTGAGGTGGGTATCGGTGGTGATGTGGCTCGTCGGCATGGGGATGGGACTCCTGGCGGCACTCGGCACGTGGGACCTCTCCGGGTCGAAGTCGTCCGCCCTCACGGTGATCAGCTCCGACCCGCGACTCATGGCGCAGTTCTGGTCGTTGCTGCTGGCCGGGCTTCTGCTCATGCTGCCGCTCTTCTTCGATCGCCCCACATGGCTCGCCGTCTCGGATGTCGTGTTCACCGGGGTGCTCTGGACGCTTCTGCTTCGCGCGATGCTGGGGCCTGGACGCGCGCTCCACCCCGACAGCCCGGTCCTGAACTCGCCGGAGATGAAGATCAAGCTGCTCTTCTTCGGCATGTTCATCTTGCTGCTGATCGCCGCCCTATTCGCGGCGTGGGGGGCCAGTATGTTCGTGCAGGTGCCGAGGGATCAGGAGGCCGACGTTGCCGTGTCGGCCGTGGGCGAGTCAACGGGGCCGTAGGACAGGGGGATCCCGCTGCCTCAGAATAGTTGGTACTCGAGCGGCCGATTCGTTGCCTCACAATGAATGTA
>CAYWCB010000217.1:0-3339 GCA_964456615.1 uncultured Eubacteriales bacterium
GTCGCCGGCCTGGACGCGGTGCTTCTGGAGAGCACCGTCGCGGACCTGCGAGCGAGCTTTGTCTCGGACGGGGTCGACCTCGTCGTGCTCGATGCGGGTGCGAAGGCGGAGACAGTAGTACACGACATGGAATACGCGGCGGCTGGAGCGGGCGAGGTGAAGCTCCTCTTGCTCGTCGAACACGCGGCGCTTGGATCGCTCGGGATGCCGGTGCGCCTGCCGAGCGACTTCTTCGTGCGCGGAGCGAGTTCGGAAGAGCTTTCGGCGCGCGCCCGTGCGCTGCTGTGGCCCGGCGAGGAGGCTACGCAGCAGGAGTTGATCCGCATCGACGACCTGACCCTGAATCTCGCGACCTACCAGGCCCACTTGGGCAACGAGCCCATCGACTTCACCTACTTGGAGTACGCCCTGTTCTCATTCCTTGTCACGCATCCCGGCAGGACCTACTCGCGCGAGGTGCTGCTGAGCCGCGTCTGGGGTTCGGACTACTACGGCGGCGCTCGCACGGTCGACGTTCACGTCCGGCGCGTACGGGCGAAGATCGGCCACGAGCTCTCCCGCCGTCTCGAGACGGTGCGCAACGTCGGCTACCTCTGGAACGCGTAGCGGGCCGTGCACAGCCCGCGCTGGGCCTCAGTCCCCACGGATCCCCACGAACTGGTACTCGTGTCCCCGGCGGGGCGTACACGTACCCTCGATGCCGTGATCCCTCATGAACCGGCACATCTCGTCCTGCGTCATGAACGCCCCGGGCTCTCCCAGCAGCTTCTCTCCCCAAACGACCAGTCGCATCCAGCCGCGCGGGTCGAATTCGTGCACGACCAGACCACCGCGGGGGCGCAGCACGCGGCACACCTCGCCGATGGCCGCCTCTTGGTCTGCGAAGTGGTGGAACGCGTCGGTGATGACGACGGCGTCGAAGGTCGCGTTCTCGAACGGCATGTCCTCGGCCGTCCCGAGGACTCCTTGTATGCGCGCGTGTTCGGGAACGCGGACAAGGAGCTCGGGTGTCGGGTCGAGGACGATGACGTCGCGATGCAGAGCGTCGGCGAGTCGAACGGCAAGGCCCCCACTTCCGCCGCCGACGTCGAGGACGCGTGCATCCTCGCTCTCAAGGCATGGCGCGAGACTGGAGGCCATGTCGCGTATGTCGTCGGCGGTCCAGCGCTGACCGAACCGGTCGATGAACGGCGCGGACCAGTTGAAGAAACCCATCGAGACTCCTCATGGCGGGTAGAATCGAGCGTGCGGCGGTTCCGTTCCGCCCAGGCAGCGAGCACGCTCCCGCGGGAGATTGGGAGTGCCGCTATGTCATGGGCCGTGCGTCGTCGCTGATGACTACGTACCCGGAAGGGCCTCGATGGGAGATGAGTCGCGGACGATCGCCGTTGTCGACGGGAACAGTTTGATCCACCGCGCTTTTCACGCGCTCCCACCGTCGATGACGGCTCCGGACGGACGCCCGACGAACGCCGCGTTCGGCTTCATCTCCATGCTCGTGAAGCTCGTTCAGGAGCTCAGTCCCGACGCGGTGGTCGTGGCGTTCGACTGCGGCAAGCCGAAGTTCCGCCACGACGCGCTCGAGCAGTACAAGGTGCACCGTCCTCCCACCGCCGAAGAACTGAAGGCGCAGTTCCCGATCGTCAAGGACCTTCTCGACGCGCTCGACGTTCCGGTGGTCGAGGTCGAAGGGTGGGAGGGCGACGACGTCCTGGGCACGATCGCCGTGCGCGGATCGGAGGAAGGACACAAGGTCCTGCTCGTGACGGGGGATAGGGACGCGTTCCAACTCGTGAACGCTAACGTGAGCGTTGTCACCACGCGCAAAGGGCTCACCGACATCGCCGTGTACGGTCCCAACGAGGTCTTGGAGCGCTATGGTATCACTCCGGCTCAGGTGCCCGACTACCTCGGGCTCAAGGGCGACACCTCCGACAACATCCCCGGTGTGCCGGGTATCGGCGAGAAGACCGCGGCGAAGCTGCTTCAGGAGTACGGCTCGCTCGATACGTTGCTCGAGAGCGCCGAGGGGCTCCCGGGCAAGGTAGGCGAGAGCCTGCGCGAGAACAGGGACGCGGCGCTGGCGAGCCGAACGGTCGCGACGATCGCCGTCGACGTCCCCCTGACACTCGACCTCGCATCCATCCGCTTCGGCACGTTCGATTCCGAGCGGGTAGCCCGGGCGTTCGGCGAGCTGCGTTTCACGTCGCTGCTCGACCGGGTGCTCGCGCTGAAGCGTTCCGGGCCCGGCGTGGCTGCGGCGGTCGACACGGGCGAGTCCGCGGGTGCCAAGGAATCGCGCTCGACCGTCGCAGCCAGTGCGGTCTTGCGTGGCGACGCCGCGACGGAAGCGATCGCCGCGTGGGGCGAGAGCTGCGAGATGCTGGGGGTCTCCTTGGCGCAGACGGGGGTCTCCCTCTTCGGCGAGGCAGCCGAACTCGGGGTAGCGAGCGAACACGGTGTGGCGGTCGTTGGCGGGGACGGCGCGCATGACACGCTCCGGTCGCTGGTGAGCAGTCCTGCGCGACTGGCCGCCGAGGACTCGAAGGCGCTGCTCCAGGAGCTCTGCCCGCCCGACGAGACGCGCCGCTGCGATCCTGCCCTGGCTCACGTCGAGCCGGCCCGTCTCTTCGACGTGGGGCTGGCCGCATACCTGATGGAAAGCGCGCGATCCTCGTACGAATCGAGGGCGCTCTACCCCGACTACCTGGGTCGTCCGCTGCCCCAGCCCGCCGAGGGCGAGTCCGAGGCAGGGCTCCTGGCGAGGGCGGCGCTCGAGCTGGGGCACGAACTCGAGCGGCGGATCGAAGACGATGGCTCGGCCGAGTGCTTCCGTCGCATCGAGACGCCCCTCGTGCCGGTGCTCGTGCGCATGGAGCGGGTGGGGGTCGGGCTCGATGCAGCCGTACTCGAGGCGCTCTCCACAGAAGTGGGCGGGCAGGTCGATTCGCTCCGCGCCGAGATCCACGCCCTTGCGGGCTGCGAGTTCGTCATCGACTCGCCCAAGCAGCTCGCCGAGGTGCTGTTCGAGAAGCTCAACCTGCCACCGCAGAAGCGGACCAAGACCGGCTTCTCAACCGACGCGAGCGTGCTCGCGGCACTCGCGCCGGCACACCCCATCGCCGAGAAGATCGTCGCCTACCGAGAGCTGACGAAGCTCAAATCGACCTACATCGACGCGCTGCCGCGGTTGCTCGGCGAGGACGGGCGGCTCCACACATCGTTCAACCAGACCGTCGCGGCGACGGGCCGCCTCTCGTCGTCGAACCCCAACTTGCAGAACATCCCCGTCCGCACGGAACTCGGACGGCGGATCAGGGCCGCGTTCGTTCCCGCGCG
>CAYWCB010000218.1:0-3338 GCA_964456615.1 uncultured Eubacteriales bacterium
TCGGCGCCGGATCGGTCGTCAGGAACGCGAGGTCTACAGCGCGGGCGCCCTCATAGAAGAGGTGGCCGATGATGAACACGCAGACTCCGACAACGATTCCCGCCATGAGCCAACAGAACGCCGGGCCCACGAGTGAACCGATCGGGTGTTTCTCCTGGATGCGAGCAGCGCTCACCGTTACTCCTAGACGTGTCGGCCGGTGACGACGTTCATACGCTTGTTGAACCAAACGAATGCCCAACGCGCGGCGAGACTGAGCACGAGACTGAGGAGCAGCAGGAGTGCCGCGAGTCCGAACAGGGCCCCTTCGATGGCTGGGATGCTCATGGCCTCGCCGCCGTTCTCGACGATCGCTGAGGCCATCGTGCGAACGGGCATGAGCAGCATGTACAGCGGCCCATGCCGGAGATTCGGTTCGAACGCGATCGCGCCCGCCACCATCGATATCGCAATGGCTTCACCGATCGCGCGCGCCGCCGCCAGCACGAGCCCCGCGATGAGGCCCGGGGTCGCCGCCGGAATCTGGATCCGAGTGATCGTTCGCCACCGAGTCAGGCCCAGGGCAAGACCGCCCTCAGTGTGGAAGCGGGGTATGGATCGCAGTGAATCGGTCGCAACCGTCACGAAGAACGGCAAGATCATGAAGCTGAGCACAATCACCGCGGCAAGCGCCGATGCACCGTCCAGCGGTATCTCAGGGACGTCGTCGTACGCGTTCGGCGGCAAGACGCGCTCGGCAAGGAGGGGGACGACGACCGAGAGGCCTACGAGCCCGAACACCACCGAGGGAATGCCCGCCAAGAGCTGAATGATCGCCTCGACAGGCCGCCGAAGGAAGCCAGGTGCGAGCTCTGCGAGGAAGACGGCGCATCCGGTACCCAACACGAGCGAGACCAGGATCGCTCCGAGCGTCGTGAGTAGCGTGCCGACGATCAGTGGCCTTACGCCGAAGCTCACGGCGCCAGAGCTCCATGCCTCCTCGAGCTGGATGTCCCACCCGCTCGTCGTGACGAAGCTGAGCCCCTGCTCGATCAGGGTGGGGATCGCCTTCTGAAGCACGAAGAATACGACGAGCAGCACCACTGAGCCCGAGAAGAGGGCCGCCGCGAGCAACAGCGGCTGCACGAGCCGGTCGTGTCCTGTCGCCGCATGGGAAAGATCGACCGCTCGGGAGCGCGACAGCGCGCCAGTCCCGCCGAGCGGTGTCGCTGTCGCGTCTCCTGCTTCTGCCGGGGTCACACCATCTCCCTACACTCGAACGCGTCACTCGATGATTGACATGCTCCGTGCCGGCCCCAGACGCCCCGGACGAGAGCGGCAATCGTGCGTGCCGCCCTCGTTCGGGCATACCGCCCTGCCTAGGGGTGTCGCTACTTGACGCGCAGGTACTCGCGTGCCGCGATTGCCTGACCGGCCGACCCCAGCACGAAGCTCACGAACTTCTTCGCCTCGCCCTCAGGCTCGCCCTTGGAGATCAGGTAGAGATAGCGAGCGTGCTTGTACTTGCCGTTCAGAGCGTTCGCCTTCGTCGGTGCAACCCCGTCGATCGTGAGTCCGCGGACGCTGCGGTTCAGGAACGCGATCGACACGTATCCGATCGCGTACTGGTTGCGGGCAACCGCCGATCGCACCATCCCGTTGGAGACGTAGGTCTTGGTGCGACTGGACTGCCGCTTCATGTCCAGGAATGACTCCTTGAAGAACTCATACGTGCCCGACGAGCCGGTGCGACCGACGAGCACGATGGCCTTGGGTCGGGCCACCTACTTGTCGCCAGTTCGTGATGGTGCCGGTGAAGATGCCCCTGACCTGCGCCTTAGTAAGCTTCTTCACGGGATTCGCCGGATGCACGCAGACCGCGACCGCGTCACGCGCCACCGGAATCATCTTCAGCCCTTCGGGATCGGAACTCTTCTTCTCGCGCGAGGACATCCCCAGATCCACGCGTCCCGCGGCAACGTCTTTGAAGCCGACACTCGATCCGCCACCGGCGACCACGATGCTCGTGCCGGGGTTCGCCTTGCGATACGCATTCGCCCACTGCTGGGCGAGCGGTTGCACGGTCGTCGAGCCGCTCAACTTCAGCGTGGACGCCAACGCCACCTGTGGCACGAACAGCGATACGAGGAGGACCGCCGTGAGGACGAGCGCCGAGCGATGGTACTTGCCTCGAAACATACTTTCGTCTCCTGTCTTGTCGACTGGGGCTATAACGAGCTACCGGACCTGCACGGACTTGGCCGCCACCGCAGAAGCGACTCCAAATCGGTTCCCGAGCCACTGCATCTCAATTGTGTAGCGACCCGGCTTGGTGGCTCTGAACGTGGTGGTGGCGTAGCCGAACTCGTCGGTCGTGAGCCGGGCCGACCTGATGACCTTGCCCTGCGGACTCCGGACGCGCATGAAGACCTTGCCCACACCCGAGTCCGGCCTCACCGTGCAGGAGACCGCGAACGTCTTGTTGCGGGCCGCAACCTTGGGAGCAGAGATCGTCACAGCTGTCCGCGCGTGCTGCCTCATCATCACGACGACGGGGTCGCTCACGGCGGCCGTCGTGTTCCCGGAGAACTTCGGCAGGAAGACGCTCCTGAAGATGGCGGGGTACGCAAGCGACTCGTCCACAAGGATGTAGAGCGGATCGATCGTGCCCGTATCCTCGACCGTCAGGCCTTCGCCGTACTTCTCCCACGTCTGAGTCCCGAGGTCGTACTGCTGGATATCGAACTTGTCGCCCGGGACCGTCTGGGTCGTGACGGAGGGCTGCAGAACCACGTCCGTCCCGTAGGTGCCGCTTCCCGGGGTGGCCTTGAAGGCACACATCACATCGCTCGCGAACGCGGGGGCCGTGAGTGCGGCCGCGACCGTCAGGCTGATGGCTCCGAAGACAACGGCCCTTGACTTCCCTAGCCTACTGCCTCCTCAATGCGCGATCTCGCGCCTGCCGAACGATGGATGGCTCGCCGAGAACGGCTCCGCCCTCCGGTCGCCGACGATGCTAGAGGGCAGGGGGCCGGCGTTGGTTGCACGGCCGAAAGAAGTTGGTTGCACTTTCGAGAGCACGCCCTGAAACATTCGTTACACTGACCGTGGGCGCGCGGCGTGAGGGCCGCACGGACGTGGGGTGCCTACGCGTCCCTGGGTTGCGAGAGTGCGAAGTACCCGAGGATCGCCACCACGACGACGGCCCCCGCGAGCAGCCATCCGGCTATCACATCGCCGAGGTAGTGGACGCCCAGATACACGCGCGACATGCCGATCGCCAGGGCAAGGAACGCGAAGAGCGCAACGAGTGCATATCGAAGCCCGGGCGACTTGACTTCACCGAGCACGATGAACGT
>CAYWCB010000219.1:0-3310 GCA_964456615.1 uncultured Eubacteriales bacterium
GCACTTCCTTGACGCGGAAGGGGTCAGAGGTTCAAATCCTCTAGCGCCCACCATGTGATGTCTCAGGACATCGTGGACAGATGTGTCAGGACATCGTGGACACATTCTGGCAGACGATAGCCTGATAGTTCTTGGTCGGATCGAGGGTGAGGTGCCTGAGCATCTCACCCTCCTCCGTCAGGATGCGGACATCGAGACCGGCGACGAGCATGATGACCTCCTTGTGCTTGTGCGCGCATCCGACGCCGATGTGGTGAAGCCTGCCTTTGTGCCGAAGCGTCACGGCCCCTCCCTTGTCGATCCGGTCCCTGCGCACGCGTGTGCCTTTGGGAAGGTCGAGCCCCGGGCCTGCCGGCCGTGCCTTGTCCCTCGCCTCGAACGCCGACCTCGGGGTCATGCGACCACGAGAGCGATGCGGTCGCATTTCGTTGTAGTAGCCGACGAACGCGTCGATCTGCGACTGCAGCGCATCGAGGTCCTTGGCGGGCCGCTGCATGGCCAGATAGCCCTTGAGCGTCTGGTGGAAGCGCTCGACCTTCCCGCACGTCTGCGGGTGGTAGGGCTTCGAGTGGTGATACGCGATCCCTCTTGAGAGCAGTTCGGCCTCGACGAGCACGTGGTCTTCAGGTTCGGCCAGTGTTCTTGGCGCCGCGTTCTGCGATCCGCCTGTGCGGGAACACACGACAGACACCGTCCGCGACGAGGGCATGTTGGACGTGGGAGAGGGCATGGGCGAGACGCTTGGCGACATAGGGCTTCTGCCCATTCGAGTCGTCTTCGGGCTTGCGTTCGTCGGCTACGGCATGCAGACGCTGTTCGGTTGGTTCGACGGAGACGGACTCGAAGAGACCGCGGCCTTCTATGAAACGGTCGGCCTGAGGCCGAGCAGCTGCTTGCGGTGATCTCGGGGCTTGGAGAGCTGGTGGGGGCTATGCTTCGCCGCCGGGTTGCCGACGCCCACAAATGGGGCTGTGCTGGCGGTGACTATCGTCGTGGCTATCGTCACCGTCGCCGCAAAGAAGTCCTTCTGGAGCTCGGGCACATACCACCACTGCGTGGCGATCATCGCCGTCGGCGGCCCTTCATCGTGACGAGGCAGCTGCGGCTAGTCCCAGCGGAAGAAGCGCGCGGCCAGCACGGTGCACACTGCCAGGACGCCGAGAAGCACCAAGGTCGCCGGCATGAAGTCACTCCACGGCGCACCGAACCAGAGCCCTCTGAGCAGTCGTACTGCATACGTGAGCGGCAGGAACTGCGCGATCCTTGTGACGGCCTCAGGCATGACCTCGAGCGGGATGGTCGCACCCGAAAGGAACATCATCGGGTAGAGGATCACCAGGCCGATGATGTTGGAGGCGCGCGGGTTCGGAGCCACCGCGGCGATCAGGTAGCCGATCGAGAACATCGAGAGCGCGCAGAAGGCGATGGCGATTCCCACGAGGATCACGCTGCCATCGAACGTGACCATGTAGAGTGCCCAGCCGGTGACAACGAGCAACGCCACGCCGACGAACATCACGAGGAGGTTGCTGATCACGTCGGCGGCGATGAAGGCCAGGGGGCGCAGCGGGGTGCTGCGGAAGCGCCTCAGGGCTCCCGACTCGCGGTAGGTCGTGATGTTGATGGGGATCGCCATGAAGCCCACGATGCCGAGAACCATGGCCGTGTACCCCGCCATGGCGACGTCCATCGGTCCGTGGCTACCGAAAGGCCCGCCGGGCTTGTTGCCGAAGATGATGCCGTTGAGCACAACGATGAGCGGGGGGAACGCGATCGTGAAGAAGGTTGCGATGGGTTCCCGGACATACAGCCGGATGTCGGCGTAGGCGAGCTGCAGGAAGCCACGCATGGCTAGTCCCTCATCTCCCGGCCGGTGAGGGCGAGGAAGACGTCCTCGAGGTTCGGCTGCTCCGTTCGCAGGTCCAGGAAGTCCACGTCGGCGTCTTCGAGAGCGGAGACGAGCGTGCTCGCGAACCTGGTGCCTCGTCCGTACACGACCACGCGTGCGCCTATCTGCTCCACGCGTTCGACGAGTTCGATCTGCTCGAGCTGGGGCGCTTCCACGCCTTCCGGCAGCGTGAATGCAAGGCGTCTCTCTACGCCGAGACTGCCGACGAGGGCGGCCGGGGTGTCCAGCGCGAGCACGCGGCCGTGGTCGATGATGAGGACGCGATCGCACAGACGCTCGGCCTCTTCCATGGAGTGGGTCGTGAGAACGACGGTGCATCCCTTGTCGCGAACGTCTCGTACGAGATCCCACATCGAGCGCCGCGCCTGCGGATCGAGCCCCGTCGTGAGTTCGTCGAAGAAGACGATCTCGGGTCGGTTGACGAGCGCGAGAGCGATGAAGAGCCGTTGTTTCTGCCCCCCGGACAGACTCGAGAAGGCAGCCGAACGCTTCTCTGCGAGCCCCAACCGCTCGACGAGCTCGTCCACGTCAGCCCTGCGTTCGTAAAAAGACGCGAAGAGGCGCAGCGCTTCGTGAACGCGCAGGTGCACCGGCAGCGCGCTCTCCTGGAGCTGCACGCCGATCTTCTCGGCGAGCCTGTCGCGATTCTCGCGACGCGCGGGGTTCTCGCCGAGCAGCCGGATGCTCCCGCCGTCCGGCCGGCGCAGACCCTCGATGCACTCGATGGTGGTCGTCTTGCCGGCCCCGTTCGGCCCTACCATGCCGAAGATCTCACCTTCGGACACGTCGAACGAGACGTCGTCGACGGCCAGCACGTCCGCGTACCGTTTCCGGAGTCCGTGCACCTGGATCACGTCCGGCATCGCATCCCCGATCGCGTCTAGGCGAGGAAGGCTCAGCAGACCCCTCTGCTCGCGTCTACACATTCCCGCTTGAGGACCGCACAGGCAAGAGCGGAATGCGAAGCAGCGCTACGCTCTAGTGGAAGGTGGCGGTCGTCGCCGAGGAGCGGACGAGCGCATCTCCAGCAACCCGGAGGTGTCTTGGCCGCGAGGGCAGGCCTACGCCTAGCGGACCGTCACGTAGTCGAACCGCGGGGACCAGCTCGCCGAGTGACCTGCATCGGCATGGTAGGCGCGCAATCTCCACCGACCTGTGTGGGGAAGCCTGAGGCGAACCACGTACCTGCTGTACGCGGAGTAGTTGTACACCCTCGCGCGGACGTATCCGTAGCTCTTCCATCGGCCGCGTGCGATCTCGCGATACCTGTACACCCTGATGGGATAGCTGCCGGCGCTGTGTTTCGGCCGCAGGTAGCCGTACACACTGAAGGCGGCGTTCCGTCTCACGCGCCCAGGCGCGATCGGGGTGTAGACTGTCGCCTTGGGCGGCCTGGTGCTG
>CAYWCB010000220.1:0-661 GCA_964456615.1 uncultured Eubacteriales bacterium
CGACAACCTCGTGACCAACGCCTTGCGCTATGCGAGCTTGGCGCCGGGAGCGATCCGGATTCGCATCCACTGGCCAACCCAGGCATGCGTGGAATTGCATATCATTGACGACGGTCCCGGCATCGCGGAATCGGGGCGGGGCAAGATCTTCGAGCCGTTCTTCACCACGCACGGCAGCGGCACGGGACTCGGGCTCTACATTGCGAGAGAGCTCTGCGAAGCGAACGGCGCGAGTCTCGATCTCGCGGGCGAGGCGGCTGGGGCACATTTTCGTATTACGGGCAGGGGAGGCGCATGTCTGTCGGCATCGAGCGGCGAAGCAGGAACGAGTTGAAGCGGGTGCTCGTCGTTGACGACGAGGCCGACATCCGGGAACTGCTGGACATGACCCTGGCCAGAATGGGGCTGGCCGCGGATTGCGCCGCCACCGTGGGCGAGGCAGAGCGCTTGTTGGAGGCGCAGCCAGCGTCGCGCTCCTACTGTCTTTGCCTGACCGACATGCGCATGCCGGACGGCGAGGGAATCCGGCTCGTCAAGTTGATCGGCGAGCGCTTTCCAAGGTTGCCGGTTGCCGTGATCACGGCCCACGGCAGCATGGAGAATGCCGTGCAGGCGCTCAAGGCCGGCGCTTTCGACTACCTGTCCAAGCCGGTATCGCTTG
>CAYWCB010000220.1:671-1060 GCA_964456615.1 uncultured Eubacteriales bacterium
GGCCAGCGAGGTGTTCATGACCGTCGAGGCCTACCGCAAGCTCGCCGGGCTGATCGACCAGCCGCTGCACCTGGGCATCACCGAGGCGGGCGGGTTGCGCAACGGCTCGGTCAAGTCCGCCATCGGCCTGCCCGCCCGGGAGGCAGCGCGAAGTCCGGGCGAACATGAACTCCTTGGCGAATCGGCCGCCATGGCGCACGTCCGGGGGCTGATCGAGCGCGTCGCCCGCAGCCAGGCACCCGTCTACATCGCCGGGGAATCGGGAAGCGGAAAGGAACTGGCGGCGCGCATGATCCACGAACTCGGTTCCCGCGCGGCGGCGCAGTTTGTCCCGGTCAACTGCGGTGCGATTCCGGAAAACTTGATGGAAAGCGAGTTCTTCGGCTATC
>CAYWCB010000220.1:1070-2466 GCA_964456615.1 uncultured Eubacteriales bacterium
CAAGAACCTTATCGCCCAGGCGATCCACAATGCCAGCTCACGAGCCGGCAAGGAATTCTGCGAGGTCAATCTCGGTGGAATCGCCGAGAGCCTTCAGGAATCCGAACTCTTCGGCTATCGCAAGGGCGCCTTCACGGGCGCCGAAGCCGATCGTGACGGCTTCTTCCAGGTCGCCAACGGCGGCACGCTGTTCCTGGATGAAGTGGCCGACCTGCCGTTGGCCATGCAGGTCAAGCTGTTGCGGGCGATACAAGAGAAGCGCGTACGCAAGGTGGGGGCGACTGTCGAAGAGCCGCTGGACGTCCGGATCATCAGCGCGACGCATCAGAACCTGAAGGCGATGGTTGCCGAAGGACGATTCCGCCAGGACTTGTTCTATCGGCTCAACGTGATCGAGATCCGCATGCCGCCGCTTCGTGAGTGCTGCGACGACATTCCGTTGCTGGCCGGGCGGATTCTCGAACGGCTGGCCGGTGCCACCGGCCGCACGCCGCCAGCACTGACGCAAGGCGCCCTGCAGGCGCTCGGTCGGTATTCCTTCCCCGGCAACGTACGCGAGCTCGAAAACGTCCTGGAACGGACACTGGCGCTCACGGGCTCGGACAGCATCGACGAGGCCGACCTCAATCTTGCTCCCGCGCCGGTCGAGGACGAAGGCGCGCCCGGCGATGAACTGCCGCTCCAAGAGCGCCTCGACCAGGCCGAGAAGCAGGCGATCGCGGCTGCGTTGGAGAAGACGCGCTTCAACCAGACGGCCGCGGCGAGGCTTCTCGGTGTGACTTTCCGCTCGCTGCGTTACCGCATGGAGCGTCTTGGATTGAAGGAGTAACAGCGCCGTGCCGGCAATCGGGCCGCGGCTGAACGCGAGCGGCACCGAGACGGTCCTGATCGAGGATGCGCTCGGCCGCATCGCTGCTGACGTCGTTGTCGCTCAGGAGGACCTCCCGGCATTTTCCCGTTCAACGGTCGACGGCTTCGGGGTCAGAGCGGAAGATACCTTCGGCGCCCGCGAGACGATGCCGGCATATCTTACCCTCGACGGCGAGGTCTTCATGGGAACGGCTTCTGAAGGTGCGCTTGACCGGGGCCGTGCGATGAAGGTCCCTACCGGCGGGATGCTGCCGCTGCATGCCGATGCCGTGGTGATGTTCGAGCATGCTCAGCCGGTCGACGAGACGACGATCGAGGTGCTCCGGCCGGTCGCGCCGGGCGAGAATGTGATTCAGGCAGGTGAGGATCTTCACAGGGGCGATGTGGTGATTCATCCCGGCCGCAGAATCAGACCCCAGGAGATGGGGGCTCTCGCAGGCATCGGCGTGACGTCGATCGCGGTGTCGGTTCGACCCCGGGTCTCGATCATATCCACGGGCGACGAGATCGTGCCTGCTGCGGCAAC
>CAYWCB010000220.1:2525-3248 GCA_964456615.1 uncultured Eubacteriales bacterium
GTATGTCATCGCAGGGATGGCCTGTGAAGCCGGGGCTGGTGCGGTGCGGCGAGGCATTGTTGCTGATGACTATCAGACGATCCGTGACGAGATGGAGCGGGCGCTGAAGGAATCCGATATGATCGTGCTGTCCGGCGGAACGTCTGTCGGCACACGGGACATGGTCGCCCGGATCATCACGGATATCGGCAGTCCGGGGATCCTCTTCCACGGCCTTGCCCTCAAGCCCGGGAAGCCGATGATCGGCGGCATGCTCGGTACGGTGCCGGTGCTCGGTCTTCCGGGACATCCCGCTGCAGTCGCGCTCTGCTGCGAGCTCTTTCTGAAGCCGCTGATCGGGCGGCTCCTGGGACTCGATCGCGCCTCATGGCAGGATCGCGAACGGGTTGTGAAGGCCCGGCTCGACAGAAATGTTTCATCGACAGCAGGCAGGGAGGAGCACATTCGCGTCCTGCTCGAGCTCCGTGACAGCGAACTCTGGGCTGTGCCAGTGCGCGGCAAGTCCGGCCTTATCGCAACACTGGTGAAGGCCGACGGAACGATCGTCATCCCCCTGCATGTCAACGGCATCGAGCAGGGCGAGACGGTTGATGTGCGCCTCTTCTGAGGAGGACATCAGATACAGAATCTTGACAAAGAAGCGCTGATTTGGGTTTAATTATCATCTCGACAGGCTCGTAGCTCAGGGGGAGAGCGCTACCTTGACACGGTAGAGGTCGGCGG
>CAYWCB010000221.1:0-3236 GCA_964456615.1 uncultured Eubacteriales bacterium
CGGCCCCGCAGCCTCAGAGGTCGCGACGCCGACGATGCTCGCGGCGGCGACGCGCTCCTCGGAGCGGATAGCGGCCCTCAGCCCGCGACCCGCATCCTCAGGTCTCGCGCAGCTCGCGGTTCCGCGCATGGTGCAATCCGGCGGCCCTCAGTCGTAGGGAGCGGTTCGCGCGATGCGGGCTACGCGTTCGAGCGGGCACTGTGGACCGCTTCGGCGAGCTCCTCTACGAATGCCGCTAGGGCCTCGGGGTCCTTCTGGCGCCTGACCGCGCCGCTGCCGACGACCACGCCATCCGCCATCCGTGCGACGGCCGCCGCCTGTTTCGCAGTGGAGACGCCGAAGCCGACGGCGACGGGCAGCGCGGTCCCGGCCTTCACCGAGGCCACGAGCTCCACGAGGTCGGCGGGCAATTCGTCGCGCTCCCCCGTCACGCCCGTGGTCGAGACGCAGTAGACGAACCCGCTGGAACGCTGTCCCACCAGCGCGAGCCGGTCCGGCGTCGAGGTCGGAGCCGCCAGGAATACCGTGTCGAGCCCGCGTGAGACCGAAAGCCACGGGGCCGCCGAGTCCGGCGGCATGTCCGGCACGATCACTCCGGAGATCCCGGCTTCTCGCACCGCATGCGCGGCCTTCGAAGGGGTCATGCGCATGATCGGGTTGAGGTACGTCATGAGCGCGACGGGCGGCAGGGCCCCACGGGCGCTCCGTGGCTCATCGGTACTCCCCGCTTGCGCGGCGCCCTCCGCGCCTCGGCAGAACTCCCCCGCGAGATCGATGGTCTCCGCCAGACCGAACCCGCCCGGATGCGCCGCGCGCGCGATCTCGGCGGCGTCGCGGATGACCGGGCCGTCGGCGAGGGGGTCCGCGTAGGGAACGCCGAGCTCGATCACGTCGGCGCCCGCCCGTGCGACGAGACGCATCGCCTCGAGCGACTTCGCGCGGTCCGGGTATCCCGCCATGAGGTAGATGATGAGCGCTGGCCGTCCGAGCGCGAAGCCCCTTGCGAGCCCGGGACCCGCTGCGTGGCCCGCACCGTCATCCGAGCCCAAGTCCGGCCTCCCGGACGATATCGATGTCCTTGTCGCCCCTGCCCGAAAGCGTGACGACGACCGTGGCGTCCGGCCCCAACTCCTCGGCGAGCCGGGGAAGCAGTGCGAGCGCGTGTGCACTCTCGATAGCCGGGATGATGCCCTCGCTGCGGCACAGCAGCTCGAATGCCTCGAGCGCCTCGGCGTCGGTCACCGGCTCGTAGCGCACGATCGCCTCGTCCTTGAGGTGCGCGTGTTCGGGACCCACGCCAGGGTAGTCGAGTCCAGCGCTGATCGAGTATGCCTCCAGAGGGTTGCCCGCCTCGTCTTGCAGCAGGTAGCTGTAGAAGCCGTGCATGACTCCCGGGGTGCCGAGTGTCATCGAGGCGCCCGTCTTGTCGGTGTCGATGCCGAGGCCGGCGGCCTCCGCGCCGACCAGGAGGGGACGCCCCTGCGCGCCGCCGGGAGCCCCCTGGCCGCCCGAGACGACGAACGGATAGAACATCCCGATCGCGTTGCTCCCGCCACCCACGCACGCGCAGATCGCGTCGACACGCCCCACGGCCTTCTCGGCAAGCTGGGACATGGTCTCTTCGCCGATGACCTTCTGGAAGTTGCGCACCATCATCGGGTACGGGTGCGGCCCGACGGCCGATCCGAGTACGTAGAAGGTGTCGCGCACGCGCTCGACCCAGTGGCGGAGCGCTGCCGTGACGGCGTCGGCGAGCGTACCCGTTCCCTCCTCGACCGGTACCACCGCCGCGCCGAGTAGGCGCATCTTGTAGACGTTGAGCGCCTGACGGCGGATGTCCTCCACACCCATGAAGACAGCGCACTCGAGATCCATGAGGGCCGCTGCGGTCGCGGTGGCCACGCCGTGTTGACCGGCGCCCGTCTCGGCGATGACCCGCTTCTTGCCCATGCGCTTGGCGAGAAGGCACTGGCCGAGCGTGTTGTTGATCTTGTGCGCCCCGGTATGGCAGAGGTCCTCGCGCTTGAGGTACACCTCGCCGAGCCCGACCGCCTCCGCGAGCAGCTTCGCCCGGTAGAGCGGAGTCGGACGGCCCACGTAGTCCTTGAGCAGCGCTGCCAGCTCTTCGGCGAAGGCCGGGTCCTCGGACGCCTCGACGCAGGCCTCAGTGAGTTCCTCGAGCGCCGGCATCACTGTCTCGGGCACGAACCGTCCGCCATAGGGGCCGAAGAAGCCTTGTGCGTCCGGACTGGAGTAGGCCGACTCGGCGGAGGGCGGGAAGACGTCGCTCATCGAGATGCCTCCGTCACTTCGCCGGGCTCGTCGTGGCGGACCTCGGCGATGGGTTCGAGGGCAAGATCGGCCGCGCGCACCGCAGCGACGAAGGCACGGAGCTTCGCGTGGTCCTTGAGCCCCGGGCTTCGCTCGACGCCGGAAGATACATCGACCGCGTAGGGGCGAAGAGCACGGATCGCGTCCCCCACGTTCTCGGGATCCAGTCCCCCGGCTACGAAGAATGGAGCCCATGCCGGCGGCTCGTGAACAGTGTGCCAGGAAAACGTCTCGCCAGTCCCGCCGCGCTTGCCGGTGACGTGCGTGTCAAGTAGAAGAGCGGCCACGAGCCCCCGGTAGGGCTCCGCTCTCTGTGCATCAAATGCCGTGCCGACTTGAATAGCCTTAAGAACGGGAGCGGGAGACTCAATGCATTCTTCACGCGATTCGTCGCCCGCGAACTGGACGAGGTCGAGCCGAAGGGCGCGCACTGCATCTCTGACCTCGTCCAACGTCGGATCCACGAAGACCCCGACACGGCTCACGAGGGGCGGCACGGCCGAGAGCGCCGTGGACGCCTGTTCGAGCGTCACGCGCCTGGGTGAAGGCGCGAGCACGACGCCGATCGCGTCGGTTCCGGCCGCGACGGCAGCCATCGCGTCCTCCGCCGAGGTGATGCCGCATATCTTGACGCGCGTGCGCACTCGCTTCTCCCTGCTATCGCAGTTCACACGGCCCGGTGCCTGTCGAGTGCCGCTGGAGCCCACCGCCTGGACGCGACGGGCTCCAGCAGTCGCCACCGGTCGGCGAACCGCGATCGCTCCGCCGTTGCCTACTCCGGCTGGCAGAGCGTCGAGCCGGCGTCGTAGTCGTAGTCCTCGAGATCTCCTGACAGATAGGCCTCGAACGCGGCGAGGTCGAAGTGGCCGTGACCCGAGAGGTTGAAGAGCACGGTCTTGTCTTCC
>CAYWCB010000222.1:0-3228 GCA_964456615.1 uncultured Eubacteriales bacterium
TGGCAGAAGACGGGCGATCCGAGACCGGCATCGATGACGGCCGCCACGAGCGAGGCGGTCTCGCACGCATAGCCGCCGCTGGCTTGATCTGGGGCTCGATCCCGCTCGTAATCCGCGCCGCGGACGGTGCGTCGACGATCAAGGTCTTCTATCGCGTCGCGTTCGCGGCACTCGCGCTCATTGCGTACATGAGTACGGCGGGGCGGCTGGACGAGGTGAGGAAGCTGCCCCGTCGCAAGTTCCTCCAGGTAGCGGTGCAGGGTGCGATCCTCACGCTCAACTGGCTGCTGTTTCTCACCGCGCTCGACCTGACGAACGTGGCCACGGCCGAACTCCTTGCCTACACCGGCCCCGTCTTCGTCGCGGCGCTCTCGCAGGTCGTCACCGGCGAGCGCTTCGACGTCCGCATAGCGGCACCGCTTGCGCTCTCGCTCGGCGGGATCGCGGTGATCCTTGCTCCGCAGGGGCTTTCGGTCTCCGACGAGCGACAGCTCCTGGGCGCGGCTCTGGCTTTCGGCTCGGCACTCACCTATGCCACCCTCTTGCTCCGCAGCAAGAACATCCTCCGTGGCATCTCGGGAGGCGCCCTCATGGTGATCGAGTACACCGTGGCGAGCGTCATTCTCCTGCCGTTCGCGCTGACGCTCTACGCCCGCGGTCAGGGGCCGACCTCCGTGCGGGCCTACATGGCACTCGGCGCTCTCGGGCTCGTTCACACCGCGTTCGCCGGCATCGTGTTCCTGGGCGGTCTCAGGCAGGTCAGGACCGACCGCGCCGCGATACTCACCTACACGGAGCCGGTAAGCGCCGTGGTGTTCGCCGCCCTCTTCCTCGGCGAGCCCCTCACAGCCGCGACCCTCGTAGGCGGCGGCATGGTCGTGGCAGGCGGCATCTTCGTCGCACGAATGGGGATCCGCCCACCGGCCGCGACAGTGCCTCTCGAGGCGGCGGGCGCCGAAGCCGATCCGCCTTCCGTCTAGCGGCCGAGCCGCCGCACTGTTGCTTCCGCGGCGTGTGTGGGGTGTCTTGCGGCCGCGTCCCGGGCAGGTGACCGAAGCATTGGCGCATATATACTCGATAGGCAGGTCACGTGCCGCACGAGCCGCGGGGCGCAGCGGTACTGCCGGCAAGGTTCGCCCGCCACGCATCACCGGACAGAGAGGGCCCGCAATGGACGCCATGGGACGACTGGCCGACGAGCATGTCATCTCGCGGCTGGCGGAACGTGACGCCTCGCTCTTCGCCGACAACGCACGCGAGAGTGAGTCGGTGGCGGCGCGCATGGGGTGGATAGGACTCGCGACGCGAGCCGTCGAGCACGTCCCCCTCTACCGGAGTATCGCCGAGGAGATCGTCGCAGAGGCCGCGACCGACGTCGTCTTGCTCGGCATGGGCGGGTCGTCGCTCTCCTCCCTCGTGTTCGCCGACGTCTTCGGCTCGGCGAAACGGCGACCCGCTCTGCATGTCCTCGACACCACCTCTCCGGCAACGGTCGCCGGGCTCAGGGATCGGCTCGATCCCGAGACCACGTGGTTCCTCGTCTCGAGCAAGTCGGGGACGACCATCGAGCCACTCTCGCTGTACGCCGTCTTCCGGGCGTGGGTGGACGAGTGCCTCGGGGGTCCTGCCGCCGGCAGCCGATTCGTCGCGATCACGGATCCGGGCACACCGCTCGAGGAGATGCGGCGGACCGAGAACATGCGAACCGCGCTGTCCGCGCCTCCCGACGTCGGTGGCCGCTTCTCGGCCCTCACGGCCTTCGGTCTCATGCCCGCGACGCTTGTCGGCATCGACGTGCCCCGCCTCCTCGCGCATGCGTCGGGCATGGACCGCACGTGCCGCACCCCGGGCGAGGGCAACCCGGCCGCTTCGCTCGCAACGTGGATCGCCGACGCTCACGCAACGGGTCGGAACAAGCTCACGATCGCGACGTCGACGCGCTACGAGTCATTCGCGCTGTGGGTCGAACAGCTCATCGCGGAGTCCACGGGCAAGCGCGGAACCGGCATCGTCCCCGTGCCGGAAACAGCGATGCGCACCCCGACCGGCTTCGGCCAAGACCGCGCTGTCGTCGTGATGGGCGGCGTGGAAGAGGACGAGCTCGGAGTCTGGGCGGAGACAGTGAGAGGCGAGGGGCACCCCGTCTACCGGATCGAGCTGGGCGATGCGCTCGACATCGGCGCAGAGTTCGTGCGTTGGGAATACGCGACGGCCATGCTCGGCTTCCTGCTCGGCGTCAATCCGTTCGACGAACCCGACGTCGGCGCAGCCAAGAGCGCAACCCTCGACGTTCTTGCCGGAGCCGACGTGCTCCCTGCGACGCGCGAGGTCGACCGCATCAGATTGACCTATGCAGGCAGTCTGGCAGCACCCGACTCGCAGGCCGGCGATCTCACCGCGGGCATCCGCCCCGCCCTCGACGCGCTGCGCCCGGGCGACTACCTCGCGCTCCTCGCATACCTGCCCTACGACCAGGACCGCCTCGGACCGGTCCGGGCCGCCGCGAGCAACGTCGCCGCCGCCAGGGGCGTCGCGGTGTGCCTCGAGCTCGGACCTCGATACCTCCACTCGACGGGGCAGCTGCACAAGGGCGGGCCCGACCAGGGCGTGTTCGTGGTGATCACGGCACGGGACGCCGAGGACCTCGGCATCCCCGGTCGGGACTTCTCCCTGGCGAGGCTGCATCGCGCACAGGCGGACGGTGACCTGGCGACGCTCGCCTCGCGCGGCAGGCGGGTCATGCGCGTGGACCTGCCCGACAGCCGTCCCGCCAGCCTGCTCACGCTCGCGGACGCGCTTGTAGACGCGGCGCGAGGCTGACGCGACGACGGACAGAGGAGTGAAGAATCACCCGTGCGAGAGGGCCGGCCCCGCGAACTGGGCCGGCCCCTTGCCAAAGGCCCTCTCGCCTGTGTGCGCTACTCGGAAGATGCCTTCGAAGTGAACAGCCCGCCGACCTTGTCGAGACCCATGTCGCGCTCGTGACGCTCGTGAGCGGTACCGTGGATCCGCATCCAGATCTCGTCCACGTTCTTGGGCAGCTGACCGTCGATCTTGCTCACGACGATGATGGTGAGCAGCGCGAGCGGGAAGGTGAGCAGCACGGGGAAGGTCAGGGTGCCGAGGAAGCCGAAGATGCCCTCCTTACCCAGCACACCCAGCTGCTGGAAGATGTTCAGGAAGATGATGGTGATGGCGCTGATCAGACCCACGAACATGCCCGAGAGC
>CAYWCB010000223.1:0-3203 GCA_964456615.1 uncultured Eubacteriales bacterium
ATTCGCGGAAGCGCGGGAAGACGTCTGCCGCGACCTTTTCGAACTGGGCCCGTGTCGCCGCCCGGTGCTCGGCGACGAAGTCCTCGAGGAGCGGCTCGGCGGGGTTGTAGAGGTAGAACGTGAAGTCGGTCGCCCCCGCCTCGACGTAGCGGCCGATCAGCTCGGTCGTCGCCTCGACGGAGGCGAAGATGGGCTCGTGAGCCCAGCCGGCGAAATAGCAGCGGCGAATCGACGCGGGGTCGCGACCTTCCTCGACGCAGAGCTCGTCGAGCTTTTCCATTCGCGCCCGGAACGCCGGGAGGGACTTCTCGATCGGCTCGCCCTCCTCGCCGAGCGAGACGACGGCGTCGGCGTACTGGACGGCGACGCGGAGCGATCTCGGAGCCTGGGCGGCCACCCACAACGGCGGGCGCGGCAGCTGCGTCGGGCCTGGCCGGAAGGTGGCGTCGGAGAAGTGGAAGTGGACGCCGTCGTGGGTCACGGTGTCGCCGCGCAACGCCTGGTCGAGGATGGCGACCGCCTCGCGAAGCCGCTCGCTGCGGCGGGCGCCGTCGAGGAACTCGATCCCGAGGGCAGCGTGCTCCACCGGGTAGTAGCCGCTGCCGAGCACGGCTTCCACGCGGCCGTCGGAGATCTGGTCGACGGTCAAGATCGACTTCGCCAGCATGCCGGGGTTGCGGGTGGAGACGTTCGTGACCATCGCGCCGATCCGGATCCGCTCGGTCTCGCGTGCCAGCCCCGCCAGCGTCGTCCACGCCTCGAGCAGGGGCACGTCGGGCATGCCGTCGATCCCGAACTGGTCGATCACCCACGCGTTGTCGAGGCCAATCGCCTCGGCGAAGACGAAGTCGTCACGGAGGAGCGGGAAGGGCACGATCTGGCAGATCGTGGCTCCAAAGCGAACCGCCATCGGATGCTCCTCTCTCACGCCGCGGCCAGCAGACCGACGGCGAGGGTGGGTCGATTGCGGCGGAGCGTGCCGTGTCCGGTCCGTTCAGCGGGCGGCACGGGCTATGCCCTCCTCGTGGCGCGCTAGGAACGGACGCTGAAAAGGCGCCACTCGCCGGGTACGCCTTTCAGCGAGTGAGACCCACGATCGTCGAGGGCGATGTCCGAACCCGCCACCAGGTCCCTGACCGTCGATGACACGAGGATCTCCCCGCCCCCCGCGAGCGCCATGACCCGGGCACCGACATGAACCGCGATCCCGCGAATGTCGCGTCCGGCAACTTCCACCTCACCGCTGTGGATCCCCGCGCGTACCTCGAGACCGAGCCGCCGGACCGCTTCGATCACGGCCTGCGCGGCGCGGATCGCCGGCCCCGGTCCACCAAAGAGGACGAGGAACCCGTCACCGGCAGTATCGAGCACTCGACCGTTGAACCGCGATACGACCTCACGGACAGCGTCGTGGTGGCGATCGAGGAGTTCGCGCCAGGCTCGATCGCCGATCTCTGCTGCTCGCTCCGTGGAGCCGACGATGTCGGTGAAGAGGACCGTGGCCAGCACGCGGTCGGGTCGGGGTGAGTCACGAAGACCGGCATCGCGTGACGCGCCGAGGAATCCGGCGATGACGCCCGCTGGTCCCTCGGTGTCTCCAGCGCCAGGCAAGGGAGACCGGCCCTCGAGCACCATCAGTTGGGCGCCGGGGATCCGAGAAGCGAGGTCCCGGCTCAGGGAGACGTCGATCCAGAGAAGATCACGTCGATGCATCACCAACGTAGGCCGTGCGACCTGGGACGCCTCGGCGGTGGCGTCGAAGGCGCGGGTCGCGGCGATCAACCGGTCGGCCTCCTGGGATGACACCGCCGCTGCCATGAGCGTGGAGTAGCGGTCGGCCTCCTCGTCATCTGCCCAACCAAGCAGCTCGTGAGCCGCGGTACGGAGGAACAGCCGATAGTCCGTTTGGCGAAGAACGCGGAGCCCCTCTGACTGGGCCGCCCGCCAGTAATCGGCACCCACCGCGTACGTACACCAGAGCAGGAGATGGGACACCCGCTGGGGGTAGGCCGCCGCATAGGCGATGCTGGGCGGCCCACTGTGAAAGATACCCAGGATCGCGACTGGGTCGTCCGAGACTGCTTCGACGACCGCTTCCAGGTCGCGGACCTGTGCGTCGAGGGAGACGTCAGCCACGTCGCGACGCGACAGGCCCGTGCTCCGACCGTCATAGCGGACGACAGTGGCGAACTCCCCCACCAGCTCGTACCAGCGGCGGAGATGCGGGTTCTGCCATTCCATTTCGATGTGACTGAACGGCACAAGGGGTGTCTGTACGAGGACAGGACCCGTGCCGTGAACCCAGTAGGCAACACTCACGTCGTCGCGGGTTCGGGCAAAACGGACCCGGGGGGCATTGGGCGGTGTAGTCAACATGACGAGCGCCTTTCGGACCCTTTCCGCAAGGCGAGGGGTGCTCCTTCCCCCAGGAACCGGGCCTTCTGGATCTGGAGGATCTCCTCAAGCACTATCGTGCGCGCCGTTGGTCGATGCGCCACAGCGAGGACCTTCGAACGTTGGCTGGGGATCATCAAAGATCGTCGAACCGCCCTGCTTCAGGACCCCTTGCCAGTAGAGACTACGAAGGAACTACTGAGAGAGGCAGCCTAGGGAGCCAGCGGACGGACTCCGCGGCCCACCTATTGCTGTCGAGACTTCTCAAGTCGTCCAAGCCTGACGCTGTGATCGTCAACCCGCTCGATAGTGTTGTCGAGCTTCCGCTCGATTCGGTCGAGCCGTGTACCATGATCCTTTAGTTCGTTCTCAATACCATCCAGCCGTGTACCATGTTCCTTTAGTTCGTTCTCAATACCATCGAGCCGTGTACCATGATCCTTTAGTTCGTTTTCAATACCATCGAGCCGTGTACCATGTTCGCCAAGCAGCTCTCGAACGCTGTGAAACCCCTCCCTCACTTCCTCTTGGAGAGCCTGCAGCCCATTAGCCATGATGGCAGCGAGCTGGTCGATAGTTACTCGTTTCCTGGCCATTGTAGTCCCACTCTAGCATCGGAATCCGTGCTGTCAATTAGTGCTGTCAGGCGCGGCGTCAGGACCCGCAGTTCGAAGCAGTGCCTGATGCCCGGGCATCATCAACGATCTTCGAACGTTGGCTGGGGGGCAAGGAATCGAACCCTGATTTGAGGCTCCAAAGGCCCCCGGCTTGCCGTTAGCCGACCCCCCAGTGCCCGACCCGCGTGCGTG
>CAYWCB010000224.1:0-3166 GCA_964456615.1 uncultured Eubacteriales bacterium
TCTCGACCGAGTAGTCGTCGAGGTGCTCGTCGAGCATCTGATAGAACTCCTCGGCGGGCGGGCGGAAGAACTCGAAGCCGATGGGGTTGCGCATCTTGATGCGCTTGAGCCCACGCACGAACTCGTAGGTGTAGTCCGGGCCCGCTTGCAGGAAGTCGTTCAGAACGAAGATGGGCCCCGGTATGTAGCGCTGTATGTGCTCGATGTCGCGGACGAGCAGTTCGGGGTCGCGGAAGGCGACCTTCTTGCGCCCGTAGTGCGTGCGGAACGAGTACGCACTCCCGCCGCACGTCACGCAGTTGTGCGTGCAGCCACGACACGTGAGGGAGGCGCACACCGGGTACTGGAGCCAGTCCTTGAAGGGCACGTTGCCCATCATGTCCCGGTCGCGGATGACCGAGCGCATCGAGAACGAGTAGTCGAGCGAGATCGAGTTCATGTCCGCGGGGACCCACTCGAGCGGGTTCACGACGATGGACCCGTCCGCGGTCTTCCAGGTGACGTTGGGGATATCCGAGACGCCGCCCTTGCCCTTGATGGCGTACATCAGACGCGTGATCGGCTCCTCGGTCGAGTCGCCGCGGACCACGTAGTCCGCCCACGGGTAGCTCGCAAGCTCCTCATGGAAGTAGCTCGCCGACAGCCCGCCGAAGATCACCGGCGTGTCGGGGTGGTGCTTCTTCACCAACCGCGCGATCTCGAGCGAGCCGTGGGCGTGAGGCAACCAGTGCAGGTCGATGCCGAAGGCGACCGGGGCCATCTGGCGGATCGCACGGTCTACATCGAAACCGGGCTTGTTGAGCATGAGCACGGCCAGATTGACGATGCGGACCTTCAGACCGTGCCGCTCCATGTACTCGGCCATCGTGGTGAAGCCGAGCGGATACATCTCGAAGATGGGGGTCGACGGCACCATGTCGGACACGGGGCCGAACATGATGGAGCGCTCTCGGAAGTCGTACACGCTGGGCGCATGCAGGAGAATCAGGTCGACCTTCGCCATACGAAGCAGGCCCTTCGCATCGAGACCGACGTGCCTCCAGGCCCACGGCACCGGCATGCCGTGGCGGCACGTGGCGGCAGTATAGCACCCGGGATCCCGCGCCCGCGCCGGTCCCTGGCGTCCCGGACACCGGGCGGCACCTCCGCCTTGGGTACTTGTTCGTCACGCCCGGCCGCATTCCCGCCAGCGGGCTGCCGGTGTACGTCCGTCCCGGGCCTCGCTATGGCGCGGCGGTCGCCTCCGGAGACTCGGTCTCGTCGAGTTCGGCCAAGGCCTGCTGGATATCCGGTGGCGGATTGCCCCCGGTGACCGCTACCGCATCCTCGAGCACCCTGCGGGCTTCGCCGGCCTTGCCCTGCTCCGAGTACGTCTTCGACAGCAGAACCGAAGCGTCCGAGAACTTGGGGTCCATCTCAATGGCGTATTCCAGCTGTTCGATGCCTTCCTTCGTCCGGCCTGTGCGGATGAGCGCCTGTCCATACTGGAAGCGGATGGCGGGGCCGTAGCGTTGGACTTCGATGCCGCGCTCGGAGATGTCGATCGCCTTGTCGAGGTAGCTCTTGTCCCCGAAGTACTGACCGGCGAGGTTGTAGAGGTTCGCGAGGAAGACGTAGTTGTCGTACTCGGGAGGGACGAACGCGATCGTTGCGAGCATCTCCCGTTCGGCATCCTCGAATCTCAGCTTGGCGTAGGACAACGCGTCCGAGGGGTCCTGTCCCTGCTGCTGCATCTGGATCGCTTGTGTGAGTGCGTTGATCAGCTGGTCCTGGTACGCCAGGCCGACCTCGGCCCGATACATGTCGTTCGTGGGGTTGAGGCGCACCGCGTTCAGAGCAGCCTGCACCCGCTCGTCGCTGCCGGGCGTCCCCAGGCGTGCCTGCAGATAGGAATGATCCGCGGCGATGTAGATGGCGTTGAAGACGTAGCCTGCAAGCGCGAGCGCGAGGACGAAGGCCGCCGCGATCGCGCCCCACGAAGGCGCCTTGACCTCGCGCGTCGAGGCCGTCGGTGACAGGACTGCGGCCATCGATACCCACAGAAGGAACGTCGAACCCGTCACGGACAGGCCGAAGAGCAGGTGAGTGATGTAGCCGGCGCACGCCGCCCAGAACCCCGCGAGCACCAGCCCCTCCACGGTCGGGCGCCGCTCGAAGACCACCGGAGCGGAGCGGAAGGCCGCCCACCCGAACAGGGCGTACAGGAGCAGCATCCCGAAGATCCCGATGCCCGCAGCGAGCTGCAGCGGGTAGTTGTGGACGTTGTCGGCCACCGAGAGGTACCCAGCGGCAGCCACGTACTCGACCGGCTTGTAGGCAGGGAAGACGAGCCGGAACGTGTCGGCTCCGAACCCGAAGACGGGGCGGACCTTGATCGCGTTGATTGCCGCCTCCCAGATCTGGAAGCGGGTGAGCGCGCTGCCCTCGCGGAACGCGAATATCGATGCGACTCGCTTCGCGGCGTTCATGACGTCGTTTGGAGACGTCAGACTCCTGGCGACGATCGCGGCGGCAGTCGCGCCAGTCACTCCGACAGCTCCCCAGTCCACCGCGCTGAGTTTGACCCTCTGCCGAATGAACGCGAACGCGAGAACGGCGAACGCCACGATGCCACCTATCCACGCACCTCGCGTGAAGGCCACGATCCAGCACCAGACCGTGATGAGGAACCCGCCCCAGTAGACGATGCGCCACCAGACTTCCTTCTCAGAGAGTGCGAGCACGAGCGAGATGGCGAGCGGGAAGATGAGGAATCCGCCAAGCAGGTCCGGGTTGCCGTAGGTCGAGAAGGCGCGGCGGGCCTCGAACGGCAGTTCGCCCCAGGTGATCGGGTCGACAGCGAGGTACTGCATCACGCCGTAGATGCTCACGAGCGTGCCCGACCAGAAGAGGGCCTGCGCCAGCATGCGTAGCCGTTTCACGTTGTCGGCGAGCTGGAGCACGAGGAAGAAGACCACGGCGTAGTTCAGGAACGAGATGAATCCTTCGAAGCGACGGTACTTGCCGAACAGGGCCGTGGGCGTGTGGATCGAGGTGAAGCTCGTCAGCAGGACCCAGGCAAGGAACCCGAGCACGAGCCACTCGATAGGCGTGCTTCTTAGCTTGCCGCCCCTAGTGAGCATGTGCCACGCCCAGCCGGCCAGTGCGGCCATGGCGAAGAAGCGCT
>CAYWCB010000225.1:0-2504 GCA_964456615.1 uncultured Eubacteriales bacterium
CGTCGACTCGGAGCTTCGGCAGGCCCCGTTCTCGAACTTCGGTCCGCACGTGGACGTGTGCGCGCCCGGCGAGCAGGTGTTCTCTACCGCGTGGCCGTCGGTGGTCGGCGGCGGAGGTGAGCCGTACGGCTACATGTCGGGCACGTCCATGGCGACTCCGTTCGTGTCGGCCGAGGCGGCGCTCCTCTTCTCGGCGAAGCCCACGGCGACAGGCCCCCAAGTGGAGAACGCCATCCTCACGAGCGCCAGGGACCTCGGTCCGGCGGGGCGCGACGACGACTACGGGCGGGGCATCATCGATGCGGCGAAAGCGCTCAGCGTGCTCGTCGGCTACGACTACACGCCGCCCACCACGACCGCGAGCGGCATACCCACCGGCTGGGCCTCGAGCGACGTGACGGTCGCGCTGTCTGCCACCGACGACCTGTCGGGCGTCGCGGCGACCTACGTTCGGCTCGGCAGCGCCGCGGCGAGTCCGTACTCGGCGCCGCTCGCGTTCAGGGCCGAGGGCAGCACCTCGATCGAGTACTGGTCGGTGGATCGCGCGGGCAACCGCGAGAAGTCGAAGTCGGCCTCGATCCGGATAGACAAGACGCCGCCACGCACGAGGAGCGACGCCGTGTCCCGCTACATCGGCTCGGCGACGATCAGGCTGAGCGCGGGCGACGGCATCTCGGGCGTCGCATCGACGCGCTGGTCGCTCGATGGGGTCCCGGGCAGCGGGACGGTCGTGCAGACGTCGCAGCGCGGCTTCCACACGCTGACGTTCTCGTCGACCGACAATGCGGGCAACGCCGAGGAGACGAACGCGATCGGGTTCGGCGTCGTCGGCTCCGCGAGCGAGGAGCTGCCGCTCACGACCGCGGCGCTCGGCGTGCCCGCGGGATGGTCCAACGCGCCGGCCACGATCACCCTCTTGTCCTCGGGCAGCGGGCAGCCGGGAGCGAGCGTGTGGTACTCGCTCGACGGTGGGCCGGCCACGCCGTACACGAAGCCATTCGTCGTGAGCAAGGAGGGCACGACGAAGCTCGAGACATGGTCGGCGGTGAGTGGTGCTTCTGAGGAGCGCAAGTCGGCGCTGGTGCGCATAGACTACGGCGCCCCGAGCCTCAAGATCCACGCCAAGGCGGTCTACGACGACGAGGCCTCCATCAGCGCGGTCGCCTACGATGGGGTGTCCGGCCTGGATCTCGGCACGATGGCGTGGTCGCTCGACGGGACCGCGTGGACTCGTGGTGTCGAGGCGAGCATTCCGTGGCCGGGGCGCTACGCGCTCCGCTTCAGGATCGCCGACCTGGCGGGCAACGTCGCGCAGGAGTCAACGCCCGTCGTGGTAACGACCGGGTCGTCCGTGGCGCTCGGCACACCCTCTTCGAGGGCGCCCGCGTGGGGGGCGTACGTCACGCTCTCCGGCGCGGTCTCGCCCACCCCCTCGCTGCCTGCGACGGTGACGATAGAGGCTCGGCCGGCCGGATCGTCCGGCTGGACCCGGGTGTCGAGGCTCCTCACGGATGCCGACGGCCGGTTCTTGGCGAGAGTCAGGCCGAGGCAGCGTACCGAGTACCGGGCAGTGTTTGCGGGGGACGGCGTCTTGCGCGAGGCGGCTCCGACCCAACCTGCCGTGGTGACGCCGGAGCCCTGGCTTTCGCGCGTCTACGGTACCCGCCTGAACGTCCGGGCGGGTACGACCCTGCGCCTCAGCGGGCGCGTCGTGCCCGCTCACGCCTCGGTCGTCTACCTCCTCATCGAGAAGCCGGTCGGCACGAGATGGGTGAAGAGCGTGCGGAGGCGTGTCACGCTGCGGCCCGACGGGCGTGGCGGCAGCACGTGGAGCATGTCGCGCAAGCTGCCGCGCGGCTCCTGGCGGCTGCGCGTCTATCACCCCTACGACGGGCTGCATGCCACGGGCTACTCGGCCGTACGGTACGTGCGTGTCAGGTAGCATGTCGGACCTCGCCAGAGTCGCGGGCCTCGAGGCGGTGCTCTTCGATCTCGACGGCACGCTCATCGACAGCGTCGGGCTCATTCTCGAGTCGTTCAGGTACGCCACGACCGCCGTGTTCGGCGAGCCGTTGCCCGATGACGTGGTGATGCGCGATGTCGGGCTGCCGCTCTCGCGGCAGATGCGCGACATCTCAGAGGAGCACGCCGAAGCCCTCGTGCGCGCGTATCGCGAGCACAACGCGCGGATGCACGACGAGCTCGTTCGCGAGTATCCCGATACGGCCGAGACGCTCGTTTGGCTCGCTGGCCGCGGATTCCGCATGGGTGTGGTGACCTCGAAGCTCCAGTCGCTGGCCCGCCGAGGACTCGAGGTGTTCGAGATCACGCACTTCTTCGAGGTCGTCGTGGGCTCCGACGACGTCTCGGTGCACAAGCCCGACCCACACCCGTTGCTCGTGGCCGCAGAGGTGCTCGAGGTGGCTATCGAGCGGTGCGCGTACGTAGGCGACAGCGTCCACGACATGGCGGCCGCACGCGCGGCCGGATGCGTAGCGATAGGC
>CAYWCB010000225.1:2555-3150 GCA_964456615.1 uncultured Eubacteriales bacterium
CAGGCGGGCGCGGAACGCGTGATCGGGGCGATGGGGGAGCTGCGGGAGCTGCTTGTCGCACCCGAGCTGTAGGAGACCTGTCGCTCTGCTACCTCACACCGTTCGAGTACTACCGGAGGCGACCCCACGCGGACGCATCGCCTTGACGGGTGTCCCACATGTGTCTGGACCTGGGTGTCCCACGTGTAGTGGACCAGCACAAGGTGTTGACTCCGGCTCGCATCTTCCGCTAGCTTGATGCACACGCTCGCATCTGGCCCGGCTAGGCGTGGCGAATGGGGGGATCCGTGGGGGGGCCAAGGTTGCGCAGGGCGCTCGTCATCGCCTTGATTGTGCTCGCGGCAGTTCAGTGCGTCTCATATGTGGCGGCGGCCGGAGGGTATGTCGGAGCGGACTTCACCATGCCTTGGTGGTCGACGCCGTATTGGTCGTCTCCCTACGGCTCGACGCCCTATGACTCGACGCCGTACTGGACGAGCCCATACTGGTCGACCCCGTTCTGGTCGACCCCGTTCTGGTCGACGCCCTATCAGTCGACGCCTCCCCCCGACGGGGACGTGACGCCCCCGGTCGTCTACGCCCAAGGCGAGTTCAA
>CAYWCB010000226.1:0-3144 GCA_964456615.1 uncultured Eubacteriales bacterium
TCTCCATCTCCTGGATGAGCTTGCCCTGCGAGTAGCGGGCAGGCGGCTCGGTCTGCTTCTGCGCCATCTCGGCGCCGAGGAAGTCCACGACATCGCCCTCGCGCACGGGCGGCAGCTGCTCGTCCTTCTTGAGGCCGTACTGGTACACCCCTCTGAATCCCGGGACCGCGAGCACGTCGCCTTTGGCAACGAAGGGCTCGTCGGCTACATCGATCCTGACCTTCGTTCCCTCGATCACAGCGGCGTCGGAGAGCGTCGCCATGAACCGGCGCGCCACGAGGTTGTAGAGCTTGTACTCCTCGGGCTTCATCTTGTCGGGGTCGGCCGCCCCGGTGGGATGTATCGGCGGGTGATCGGTGGCTTCCTGTGAGCCCCGTGTGGGATGCAGCGCCCCGCCGTCCAGTATCCGCTGAGCGTGCTCGCGGTAGGCGGGTACGCCGGCGAGGGTCCGCAGGGTACCCACAAGGTCGAGAGACGCAGGGTAGACGGTATTGTCCACGCGCGGATAGCTGATGAGGCCGTCCATGTAGAGTGACTCCGCGATGCGCATCGTGCGCGCCGGCGAGAGCCCTTCAGATGCCGCCGCTGCCTGCAGGGACGTCGTGTTGAACGGGGTCGGCGGCGCGACCTTGCGCTGCTTCTTCTCTACAGCGACGACCGTCCCGCTCGATGCCCCGACCGTGGCTTCGAGCGCGCGCGTTGCGTCGGCCTCGGACTTGAACCTCTCGGTAGCGTGGCCCGCGCGGAACTCCTCGCCGCCCGACCTGAACGCACCGCTCACGGTCCAGTAGACCTCCGGCACGAACGCTTCGCGTTCCCGCTCGCGCTCGACGATCAGCGCGAGCGTCGGCGTCTGGACGCGGCCCGCCGGCCGCACGTTCCCGTACCCGCCGAACTTCGCCATCGTGAGGTAGCGGGTGAGCACGGCGCCCCACACGAGGTCGATGTCCTGGCGCGACTCGCCGGCCTGCGCAAGACAGTCGTCGACCTCGGTGAGACTCGAGAACGCGCGCTCGATCTCGTCCTTCGTGATCGCCGAAAAGCGCGCCCGGTGTATCGGGGCCTTTTTGTTCACGTCCCGGACCAGCCCGGCGGCGTCACTGCCGATAAGTTCGCCTTCGCGGTCGAAGTCCGTGGCGATGATGATATCGTCCGCCTTCTTGGCGAGGGACTTGAGCGAGCGGATGATCTCCTTCTCGGCGGGCGACTTGCCCACGGGCGCCCAGACGAGGTATGGAAGCGCCGACAACTTCCACGCCTTCAGATCGACGCCGTCGACCGTGAAGGGCTTCTTCTTGGGCCAGGGCGGTGTCGGCAGACTCGCGGGAAGCGCCGCGGGTGTCGGGCGGTGCTCTTCGTCCCAGACGGCCTCCCACGCGTCGTCCTGATAGACGAGCCGCAGCGGGAAGTCCACTCCGAGGACGTGGCCCTTCAGGCCTATCGCGACCCAGTCGTCCTCGCCGCGGCGGAACGTGTAGATGGGCGTGCTGTAGACCTTGTCGCTCTTCGGCTTGCCGACCGAGAGGATCTCGGCGAGCTTCTTCGCGGCGATGTTCTTCTCGGTGACGATCAGCTTCAACGACGTCGACCTTCCACGGCGGCGGAGACTCGCAGCCGAGTATACACAGGCCGTCAAGAGGTCCCGTCCGAGGGGGATTCGGAACTGCCGCCGCGGCGCGAAGTGGCGGATCGCCCCTCGAGCGCGACGGGATTCGGGGAGGCGACGGCCCGCCGGCTAGAGCCCGAGCTCGGCCGCGTGGGCCTTCATTGCGTCGAGGGCGAGTGCCAGAAAGTCGTCGCGGGGGATGCCGATCTCTTCACAGGTGGCCATCTGCTCGCGGGACGCGCCGCGGGCGAAGGCCCCTTCCTTCCAGCGCTTCTTGAGCGACTTCACTTCGACGTTCGCAAGCGACTTGTCGGGGCGCACGAGCGCGGCAGCCACGATGAAGCCTGTCGCGGGATCGGCCGCGTAGAGGGCGCGGTCCATGGTCGTCTCCATCGGTGCCTTCTCCGCGTGCGCGAGGATCGCGTGGAGCATCTCGTCGTCGACCTGCCCCTTGAGGAGCTCCGCGGTCACCAGCCCGTGTCGCCCGAAGTCCTCGGCGGTCTCGGCGTAGTCGAGATCGTGCAGCAGCCCGGCCAGCCCCCAGCGGACGACGTCGTCGTCCGAAAGCCCGAGGTGCCCGGCGATCGCCTCCATGATGAACTCGGCCGCGAAGCAGTGGTTGACGAGGTTGCGGTTGGGGATGCGCTCCTCGACGAGCGCCACGGCATCGCTACGCTCGATCATCGGCGGCCTCCTGCTCGTGACTCTCCCTGCCCTGTGGGCTGACCGGCTCTGGCGGCCTCGATCCTGTCGGCGAGCCATTCGGCCCACTTCCCCACTCCGTCACCCTTCGTCGCCGAGATCGGGAAGATCGGAGCGGTCGGGTTGAGCGAGCGCACGACAGACCGGAACTCCTGCTCGTCGAAGTCGAACACGGGCATCGTGTCCACCTTGTTCAGGATGACCGCTTCGGATGCCTGGAAGATGCCGGGATACTTGAGAGGCTTGTCGTGACCCTCTGGTACGGACAGGATCATCACCTTCGCGTCCTCGCCCAGGTAGAAATCGGTGGGGCACACGAGGTTGCCGACGTTCTCGACGATGATGAGGTCGAGCTCGCCGAGGTCGAGCGCCGCGACCGCCCGCTTGATCATGTCGCTTTCGAGATGGCACGCCCCGCCGGTGTTGATCTGCACCGCCGGGATGCCGTGCGCCTTGACCTTCTCCGCGTCCACCTTGCTCGCTATGTCGCCTTCGATGACCGCGATGCGATAGCGGTCGCGCAGCACAGCGATGGTCGCGAGGATCGTCGAGGTCTTCCCCGCGCCAGGAGATGCCATTAGATCGAGCACGAATACGCCGTGCTGTTCGAACAACGCGCGGTTCTCCGCCGCAAGGCGTTCGTTAAGATCCAGGATCGGCTTGCCGACGTCGATCTGCATCGCTACTCCCGGTCCTCGGCCGACTCGACGGTGGCCGCCTCGACCGGCGTGTCCTCATCGGTCTCGATGCTGTCTATGGTGAGCTCCCGGCCCTGCAACAACTCGACGCCGAGCGACCCGCACTCCGGGCAGACCATCTGGAACCGGTCGTGCTCG
>CAYWCB010000227.1:0-3121 GCA_964456615.1 uncultured Eubacteriales bacterium
CGAGATGAAAACGCACAAGCGCCTCATCGACATCCTCGAGCCGACGCCCAAGACCGTCGATTCGCTCATGCGTCTCGACCTCCCGGCGGGCGTGGACATCGAGATCAAGCTCTAGGCAGGGAGTGACCGCCGCGGCCGACCGGGCGCGGCGATGAAGGACGCGGTCCGCTGGGGATCCCGTGCGCGAGGCACGGCAGACGGCCCAAGACCGCACGAGGAAGAGGTCGGAAGAGATGGTCACGACGATACTCGGCAGGAAGCTGGGGATGACGCAGGTCTGGAGCGAGGACGACAAGCTCGTTCCCGTCACGGTCATCCAGGCCGGTCCGTGCGTGGTGAGCCAGGTCAAGACCGTGGCTCGCGACGGCTATTCGGCGATCCAGATCGGCTTCGGCGACGTCAAGGAGAAGAAGCTCACCAAACCGATGGCGGGACACTTCGCCAAGGCGAGCGTAGAGCCCAAGGCCGCGTTGGCCGAGGTGCGCCTCGATGAAGGCGACGAGGTCAAGCTCGGCGATTCCATCACGGTCGAGGCGTTCGCCGATGCCAAGGCCGTGCACGTGAGCGGCACGAGCAAGGGCAAGGGCTTCGCGGGAGTCATGAAGCGCCACAACTTCCGCGGCGGTCCGGGCGGCCATGGCTCGCACGCACATCGCGAGCCGGGCTCCATCGGCCAGTGCGCGACGCCCTCGCGCGTGTTCCGCGGCAAGCGTCTCCCCGGCCACATGGGCGTGGAGACCGTGACCGTTCGCAACCTCGAGGTCGTGCGGATAGACCCCGAGCAGCACCTGTTGATCGTCAAGGGCGCGGTGCCCGGCGGCAAGGGCTCGCTGCTGACCATACGGGTGGCGTAGGACGTCGGCTCCGCTGACGAGGAGAAGATGCTCAAGATGGCAACGATCGAAGTGAAGGACACGACCGGCAAAAAGGTGGGAACGGCCGATCTGGCCGAGGAGGTCTTCGGCATCGAACCGAACACCTTCGCCATGCATCAGGTCGTTCGCAGCCAGCTCGCCGCGCGGCGTGCGGGCACGCACAACACCAAGACGCGCAGCGAGGTCCGCGGCGGCGGTCACAAGCCGTATCGCCAGAAGGGCACCGGCCGTTCCCGTCAGGGATCGACCCGCGCCGGACAGTGGGTCGGCGGCGGCGCCATCTTCGGCCCGACGCCCAGAAGCTACGCCTTCAGAGTGCCGAACAAGGTCGTCAAGCTGGCGATGCGCAGCGCTCTGTCGGCCAAGCACTCCGAAGGTGTGCTCTACGTCATCGATGGCTTCGAGTTCGACGAACCGTCGACGAAGCGTGCCGTGGAGGTGCTCCGGAACCTGGGCATAGAGGGCCGCGTGACCGTCATCGTCGCGAACGACGACACGAATGCGCTGCTCTCGCTTCGCAATATCCCGGCCGCGCGCGTGATCACCGCGTCCGAGGCGAACACCTACGACCTGGTGGACAACGCGGCTGTGCTCATGACCAAGCCGGCTCTGACCTGGCTCGAGGGGGTGCTGTCCTAAGTGAAGGACGCACGCGACATCATCCTGCGCCCGATCGTCTCCGAGAAGTCCTACGGGCTGATCGAGCGCAATCGCTACACGTTCGAGGTCGAAAAGACCGCAACGAAGCCTGAGATCGCGCATGCGATCGAGGAGATCTTCAACGTCACAGTCACGAGAGTGAACACGATGAACGTCTCGGGCAAGCCGCGTCGCGAGCGATGGGTCAAGGGCCTCTCGCGTTCGTGGAAGAAAGCGGTCGTCACGCTGAGAGAAGGAGACTCGATCGAGTTCTTCGAGAACCGCTAGCAGGCACGCGCCTGCCATGCACGCCGGTTGCGGCCCCGTGGTGGAGCCGCCCGGTGCCGTGGTAGTCCGGCGTCGGAGCCGTTCGAGCGGGATCGATAGCCCGCCGTCCCAGACGGCATCCGGCAATCGGGCACGAAGGGAGTGTCAATGGGACTGAAGAAGTACAAGCCGACATCGCCGGGTCGCCGGTTCCAGAAGGTCTCCGACTTCTCGGAGATCACGTCGACCACGCCCGAGAAGTCGCTGTTGGAGCCGCTCCCCAGGAAGGGCGGCCGGAACAACAACGGGCGTATCACCACGCGTCATCAGGGAGGCGGGCACAAGCGCCGCTACCGCGTGATCGACTTCAAGCGCAGCAAGGACGGCGTTCCCGCGAAGGTGGCGACGATCGAGTACGACCCGAACCGCTCGGCACGCATCGCGCTTCTGCACTACGCCGACGGCGACAAGCGCTACATCCTGGCGCCCAAGGGGCTCGAGGTCGGGCAGACGATCACCGCGGGTCCGGGCTCGGACATCAGGCCCGGCAACGCCCTGCCGCTCTCGCACATACCGACGGGCACCGTCGTCCATGCCGTCGAGCTGCAGCCCGGGAAGGGCGCGGCGATCGCGCGGTCGGCGGGCACGTCGGTACAGCTCATGGGCAAGGAGGGCGACTACGCCATCCTGCGCATGCCTTCGTCGGAGATGCGTCGCGTCCTCGTGACGTGCCGCGCAACCATCGGCGAGGTAGGCAATGCGGAGCATTCCAATATCTCCATAGGCAAGGCGGGTCGTGCACGGCACCTCGGTATCCGGCCGAGCGTTCGCGGAACCGCGATGAACCCCGTCGACCACCCGCACGGCGGTGGTGAGGGCAAGAACAAGTCCGCCGGGCGCCATCCGGTCACTCCGTGGGGCGTGCCCACCAAGGGCCACCGCACTCGGGCAAAGGGCAAGTCCTCCGACCGCCTGATCATCCGTCGGCGCAAGAAGTAGCCGGGCTTGAGGGAGCTGAGAGATACACGATGAGCAGAAGCCTGAAGAAAGGGCCGTTCGTCCAGACCCGCCTTATCGAGCGCATCCACTCGATGAACGAGGCCGGCGAGAAGAGGGTCATCAAGACGTGGTCGCGAGCCTCCACCATCTTCCCGGAGATGGTCGGGCACACGATAGCCGTGCACGACGGTCGCAAGCACGTTCCCGTGTACGTGACCGAATCCATGGTCGGACACAAGCTCGGCGAGTTCGCGCCCACGCGCACGTTCCGTGGGCACGCGGCCGACCGGAAGAAGGGCAAGAGGTAGATCGATGGAAGCGAGAGCAGTCGCACGATTCGT
>CAYWCB010000228.1:0-3087 GCA_964456615.1 uncultured Eubacteriales bacterium
CATCGCGGGCGATGCGTACTCCCTGCTGTCCATCACGAGCACGGCGCGGCCGCACGCCATGGCCTCCATTGCGGTGCGACCGATGCCTACCACGAGATCCACCTCGTTCATGAGCTCGGGTAGGCAGTAGGACCGCGCGCCCCGAATAGTCATGCACTCCGCTCCGAGGTCGTCGCACACACGCTCGACCATCTCGTTGGCCGTAGCACCTTGGCACAGAGTCAGCACCCGCTTCAAGACGGGCCTGACAGGGCGTCGGGGGGCGAAGCGGCTGCAATCGATAGGATTGCGGATAATCGTCGAACTGAGACCAAGGCGTCCGAGGTGCGCCTGCACTTCCTCGGAGACCGCGACATACCTGTGTGCGCCCGCGACGGGTTGCTCGAGCCCGGGATAGACACCGTGGCATGTCATGATCACCCGATTCGCGCACGACGCCGCCTCCATGCACGAGTTGTGGTTCACCAGGGCGAGGTCGTAGCCCCCGACAACCTTGTCGATCACGGGACACTCGAACAACTCGGCGAAAAGACCTGGATTGCACGTGTACACGTCGACTTCGTATCCGCGAGCAAGCAGCTCGTGTACAACCGTGTACGTCCACGACTCGCTGCCACCCGGTTGGCACAGGTGGTTGTTGGTGACAAGGATCCGGTTCACGCGTCATTCATTCCCTGAGGCTCGACCAGGCCATAGGCTCTCTGATATGCCGCGACGTTTCGGCTCATCAGACGACTCTCGGCGAAACGGCGAGCCGACAGCCCTATGCGCTCGCGAAGCGTCGCGTCCTCTACCAGTCTCGACAGACACCGCAACCAGTCCTTGGGATTCGACGCCAGCATTCCGGTCTCACCATGACGCACGGAAGCCGCGTAGGACGCCACGCGCGATGCCACGACTGGCAGACCGATCATTGAGTACTCGAGGACCTTGAGGTCGCTCTTGCACTGGTTGAACTTGCTGTCCCACAGAGGTGCGATAGCGATATCGAATGACGAAAGGAGCTGCGCATACTGCTGAAGCGGGACCGTCGGCACGTACCGTAGCCTGTCGTGCGGCTCGAGCCATCCGGGCTGCGCCCCTGCGAGCCAGACCTCGGCGTGCTCGCAACGCTCCAAGACTTGTGACAACACCCCCGCTATCAGCTTGAAATCCTCGCTGTGCGTGGCGCTTCCCGCCCACCCGATGACCAGAGGTCCCCGCCCGTCCGGCAGCTTCGGCTGAGTCGGCCAGTAGTCGTCAGGAAGCATGTTCGGCAGCACCCGTACGTCTCGATTGAACGCATTCATCTTCTTGGCCAAAGCCCGTGTCGCTGTCGTCACCATCTTGGCCTTGCGGGCTAGTGCCGCGACCGCCTCCTGGACGCCCGGCCGGTTCCAGCCCTCGTATGCCGGGTTGCTCGGATGGATGTTCCATACGTCGTCATCCAAGTCATAGACCGTCAGGCCGCCGCGAGCGTTCACGTACTCGAAGACATCCAGCATCCCTGGCTGCCGGACTCGTTGAGCAACAAGTACGTCGCACCCATCAACGTCAGCCTGGTTGAGCTCTGTCTGCAAGCTCACCCTGTGCCCGCGGCGAGCGAGTTCCGTGCCCGGCACCTCGCACCTATACCAAGCGCACGGTCCGTAGGCTTCGGCGACAAAGATGACGCGACGCGAAAGCGCTTCCGGTACTCGAGACCCCATTGCCTACACCGCGTGAATTCGCAACATGCACCTCTCCGCACCATGAGGGGAGGACTAACCATTATGCATCACGCACGGGCTCTGCTGCGCACTGCCCACGTCTTCCCGCAGTCCCCGCGATATCTTGGATCTGGACAGCTCGTGTCGCCCAGCGAGGAGCCGCAAGACAGTCGGGGTCGCGAAACCGGCCTTCGCATGGTGGCGCGCGCGAACCGTCTTGTTTGCTACCATCGCAAGACGCCCATTTCGGCAATGGAGCCTCGGATGAAGGCCCTCGTACTTGCAGGTGGAAAGGGTACCCGCCTGCGGCCCATCACCTTCACGCGTGCCAAGCAGCTGGTGCCCATCGCGAACAAGCCCGTGCTCTTCTACGCAGTCGAGGCCATCCGCGGCACCGGCATCACCGACATCGGTGTGATCGTTGGCGACACCGCCGACGAGGTCATGGCCGCTCTCGGTGACGGCTCCAAGTGGGGCGTGTCGATCACCTACATTCCGCAGGAGGCACCTCTCGGCCTCGCGCATGCGGTCAAGATCGCAGAGGACTACATGGCCGGAGAGCCCTTCGTGATGTACCTGGGAGACAACCTCATCGCGAACGGGATCGGCCGCTTTGTCGAGGGATTCCGCGGGAGCGACTGTAACGCGCAGATCCTCCTCGCACATGTGCCAAACGCGAACCAGTTCGGCGTGGCCGAACTCGGCCCCGAAGGTCGCATAGTACGTCTCATCGAGAAGCCGGATGAGCCGCCGAGCGACCTCGCGCTCGTGGGCGTGTACCTGTTCGACGACAACGTCTTCACTGCCGTCAATGCCATCGAGCCATCCGCCAGGGGGGAGCTCGAAATAACTGACGCCATACAGTGGCTCGTAGACAACGGGTTCACCGTGTGCCCGCACGTTGTCGACGGCTGGTGGAAGGACACCGGCAAGTTCGACGCCCTTCTCGAGGCCAACCGCATCATGCTCGACACGATCGAGGGCGGCGTTCTCGGGGACGTCGACGCGGCATCGCAGGTTCACGGCAGGGTGAACATCGGTGAGGGGACGCGTGTCGTCAGCTCGACCATCCGTGGCCCCACGGTCATCGGCGAGTCGTGCGAGATCCGCGACGCGTATGTGGGGCCGTACTCGTCGGTCGGGAACGGCTGCAAGGTGATCGGTAGCGAGATCGAGCACTCGATCCTGCTCGCCGACGCGCGTGTCGAGAATGCCGGTCGCCGGATAGCCGACTCGCTTCTTGGCGTGAACGCAGTCGTGAGACGCAGGCCATCGGTCTCGGCGGCCATCCGTGTGACGCTGGGCGACAACTCGGAAGTCGACCTGGGATAGGGAGCGTCGGATGATCGACGGCGTGAAGGTCAAGGATCTCACCGTTCGTCCCGACGACCGCGGGCTG